>NZ_JBALMG010000058.1:0-68754 GCF_036963225.1 Bacillus sp. JJ783
ATTTATTATTTCTTTCTCTAAATATTGTAAGTATTGATCAACCGGTTGGCGTTCAATAAATACTTTATTAAAATCACAATAGTGACAAATATGCTGACAAAATGGAATATGAATATATGCAGCTTGTACCAAATATAACTCCTACCTTTCTAAAAAGAAAACCTCCGCGTTCCGGAGGGTCCTTTACTTTTATAAAGTGTTACGAATTTGTTCCATTCGCATTTTTCCCCAATCATACATCATTTCAACGATCGGTAAAAGCGACATACCTAATTCCGTCATATAGTACTCAACTCGCGGAGGAATTTCCGGGTATACTGTTCGATCAACAATCCCGTCCTCCATTAACTCTTTCAATTGATTTGACAACACTTTATGAGAAATGCTCGGGAACAGACGTTGTAATTCACTAAAACGATGCGGACCTTCCACACCTAAGTGCCACAATATCACAACTTTCCACTTCCCACTAATAATAGAAAGCGTCAGTTCCTTTTCGCAATTAAAATTACCTTTTTGTATTTTCTCTCGAATATCTTTTCGAATATTTTCGGACATTAATAGTCTCCTAACTCTATATCAATCACTAAAAAGCTCTCTCACTATTGTAAATGAGAGATGCTAAGATGTCTAAAAAGTAGCATATAAAAAAAGAAGCCGAACGAACGGCTTCTTTTTTTATCACAATTGGTGCGGGCTAATAATTAGCGAAGAATAGAAAAATCCCCACTAATTATAGTTCACTCTATTAGTTATCATCCATTTTCAGTACAGCCATGAACGCTTCTTGCGGCACTTCTACAGAACCAACAGACTTCATACGTTTTTTACCTTCTTTTTGCTTATCAAGAAGTTTACGCTTACGAGAAATGTCACCACCGTAACATTTTGCAAGTACGTTTTTACGCATCGCCTTAATTGTAGAACGAGATACAACTTTATTTCCGATAGTCGCCTGAATTGGCACTTCAAACTGTTGTCTTGGAATTAATTTCTGTAATTTCTCTACAATTACTTTACCACGGTCATACGCTGAATCACGATGTACAATAAATGATAAAGCATCCACTTGTTCATTATTTAAAAGAATATCCATTTTCACAAGCTTAGATGGTTTATAACCAATTAACTCGTAGTCAAATGATGCATATCCTTTCGTATTTGATTTCAATTGATCGAAGAAATCATATACGATTTCTGATAACGGGATTTCATATGTCAATGTAACACGTGTTTCATCTAAATATTGCATATCAATAAACGTTCCACGTTTCCCTTGGCAAATTTCCATTACAGCTCCAACATAGTCATTCGGAACCATAATTGCAGCCTTCACAAACGGCTCTTCTACACGATCGATAGCCTGTGGATCTGGCATATTAGATGGATTATCAACAATAAGATCTTCACCGTTTGTTAAATACACTTTATAAATAACGCTTGGCGCTGTTGTAATTAAGTCAATCTTGAATTCACGTTCAATACGTTCTTGAATAATCTCCATGTGAAGCAGACCTAAGAAACCACAACGGAAACCAAAACCTAAAGCTTGAGATGTTTCAGGCTCAAATTCAAGAGCAGAATCATTCAATTCTAGTTTTTCTAACGCATCACGTAAGTCGTTATAACGTGCAGAATCGATTGGATATAAACCACAGAATACCATTGGATTTAATTTACGATACCCTTTTAACGGCCCTGCAGCTGGACGCTTTGCATGTGTAATCGTATCACCTACGCGTGTATCTCCTACGTTTTTAATAGATGCTGCTAAGAAACCTACATCACCTACTGTTAACTCGTCACGTTGCGTTGTTTTCGGTGTAAACACACCTACTTCTGTTACTTCAAATTCTTTTCCAGTTGCCATCATACGTACTTTATCGCCAACTTTTACCGTTCCATTTACAACACGGATATATGCAATTACACCACGGTACGGATCATATAAAGAATCGAAAATCATACATTGTAACGGCTCTTCTGAATCACCTGTTGGAGCTGGTACCTTTTCAACGATTTGTTCTAAAATATCTTCAATACCAATGCCAGCTTTCGCTGAAGCAAGTACAGCTTCCGATGCATCTAAACCAATTACATCTTCTACCTCTTGACGTACGCGTTCTGGGTCTGCACTTGGTAAGTCGATTTTATTAATAACTGGTAAGATTTCTAAATTATTATCAAGCGCTAAATATACGTTCGCTAATGTTTGCGCCTCAATTCCTTGCGCTGCATCCACAACAAGAATTGCACCTTCACAAGCCGCTAAACTACGAGATACTTCGTACGTAAAGTCGACGTGTCCTGGAGTATCGATTAAGTGAAGAATATACTCTTCACCGTCTTTCGCTTTATACGTTAGTTGTACTGCATTTAATTTAATTGTAATACCACGCTCACGCTCCAACTCCATAGAGTCAAGCAATTGCGCCTTCATTTCGCGCTGTGCCAACGCGTTTGTTTTCTCCAAAATACGGTCTGCCAACGTTGATTTCCCGTGGTCAATGTGAGCAATGATGGAGAAGTTACGAATTTTGGACTGTCTTTTTGCTCTTTCTTCTTTATTCATCTATGTTCTCAACTCCTAATAGTCTCGCCAATATACACTAGCACTGATTATATCAATAGAGCAGCAAAGATTCAATGAAAACTCGTGCTGCTTACAATACAAATCACTCTATCTATATCTTATGCGAACAAACCATAAGAGACAAACCTTTTTCAAATTAAAGGACGACTCTCTTACAAACCAATAAGACAACCGTCCTTCCTGCTATCCTTAACTAAAAATCCCTTTTATTGCCCCAACCACTATATCCGTCCCAAACTTTGTCATATCACGAGCAACACTTGCTATCGCCATACCGATACCTTCTACAACATTAAAACTTCTTAAGCTTTCTAACTGTTTTTGTTTTTCAATAGCCGAAAACGTATCTCTCGAAATTTCTGATTCAGCCCCAGCGCCTTCTGTTCCTGTCATATGAGCAATTTGTTCATATGACAGCTGACGATACCCCTTCATACTTTTCAGACCATGATTAGCGAGTGCCACTCCAGCTATCATCATAAGCAAGCATAAGACTGTACCGCATATACATAACAGCGTAAATCGACTCAAACTATTTCTGCCTCTTTCCATCAATGTGTATAGGCCCCTGTGTTATCTTGATCAATCTGATGATGCAGTGCTGCATTTAAACCACTTGCTATTACATTTGCCATATCCTCAATAAACGCATCTACTTCTTTTGGGGTTACCATTAAATTATGACCAAGAGGAGATAACACTTCATAAATCAACTTTCTCTTTTCTTCTTCTTCTAACGTACCAATAGCCCCTAAAAACATATTTCGACTCTTTTCATCTGGCATATCTTCTTCTATTAATTTTTTCTTTTCTCCAAATGTAAAACCAGCTGGTAATAAAGAGCGTGATGGTTTGTTTCCTTCTTTCAGTTCCCGGCCAAAATGTTTCAAAATAAAATCAATTGTATCACTCGTAATCGAAACGGCATCTACCACAGTTGGCACACCAATTGCGATAACAGGAATACCTAATGTTTCTTTACTTAGTTCCTTACGCTTATTCCCAACACCAGATCCTGGATGAATTCCTGTATCAGAAATTTGTATCGTACTATTTACTCGTTCAATAGAACGCGCAGCTAATGCATCAATTGCGATGACAAAGTCTGGTTTTGTCTTTTCAATAATTCCGTAAATGACATCGCTCGTTTCGATTCCTGTAATCCCCATTACCCCTGGACGAATCGCACTAACAGGTCTAAAACCCTCTTCCACACTTTCAGGCTGCAATTTAAACAAATGTCTCGTCACCAGTACGTTCTCTACAACTATCGGTCCGAGTGCATCCGGCGTTACATTCCAATTCCCAAGCCCGACGATTAAACAACTCGCTTCTTTTGAAACACCAACCTCTTCTAAGAAATAAGAAAATTCTTTTGCAAAAATACGCTCTACTTTTTGCTGAAGTTCCGTATCTTGTTGTCGTATACCTTGCACCTCAAGAGTTAAATAATTCCCAGGTTTTTTCCCCATCGACTCAGATGCAATTTCATCAATAGTTACTTTTGTAATTGTAACGCCCTCTTCTTCCCTCTCTTTTACAATAACTCCCTGTATCCCTTTTTGTTCTTCTTGGCGCTCTTGCAGCATTTGGTGCGCCTCTACAGCAAGGTCAGTTCTAACACTATATTTACTTAAATCTAATGGTTCTTTCATCGTATCTCCTCCGTAATTCATAGTAAATATCGTTAGATTTCCCCAAGTTATATTAGGTCATTCTTTCCTTTACGTGAAATTTCATTGATATACTATTGCAATTCTCTTCACCGTTTGATAAAATATCACTTGTTCTATGTAAGAATCGAGTCATTCGATTGCACCAGGGAGGTGAAAAGTATGGCAAACATCAAATCTGCTATCAAACGCGCTAAACTTAGCGAAGAGCGTCGTTCACATAACGCTTCTATCAAGTCTGACATGCGTACTGCTGTTAAAACTGTAGAAACTTTAGTTACTAATAACGATCTTGAAAATGCTAAAGAAGCTTTCAAAACTGCTTCTAAAAAACTTGACAAAGCAGCTCGTAAAGGTCTTATCCACCAAAACGCTGCAGCTCGTCAAAAATCTCGCTTAGCGAAACAAGTAAACGCGTAAGGCGTTTAAAAAACGATCCATTCGGATCGTTTTTTATATACACAAAAAAGTTCACGTATTTAGTACGTGAACTTTTTTGTGTTACTACATATGATTTAACCGCATTAAGAAAAACTCAAGCACAAGTTTCTTATCCATCTTTCCAGTCTTCATACTATAATCAGCTTCCGCTAATTCTATAATAACTTTTTTTAATTCTTCAAAAGAGAAAAACTTCGTTTGATTCATCGCCAACTTTACCCGGTACGGGTGCACACCAATATGGGAAGCAATTTGATTTTGTCCGTAACCACGCTGTTGTAATTCTTTCACTTGATGGAGCAAGCGGAATTGACTTACTAATAACGCGAGCAGTTTAATTGGTTCTTCCTGCTGTGTAAATAATCCGTCTAAAATTTGCATCGCACCAGCGATATCTTTTTTCACCACTTTTTCTGTTAAAGCAAACACATTTTGCTCAACAGATTTCGGCACAAGTTCCGTGACAAGTTTTGGCGTAATTTCTCCGCCCATACCGACGTATAACGTTAACTTGTCCATTTCCTTCGCCAACATTGTTACATTACTTCCCACAAGCTCTAACAACAAACTAACAGCTGCATTATCAATATGCACATGCACCTCATCCGCACGGGAAACAATCCACTTCTGAACATCCTGCACTTGCATCGCATTTGCTTCTATTACATCCGCTGTTTTCTTTAATAGTTTTGTAATTTTTTTTCGTTCGTCTAATTTTTCATAAGGCGCAACAAAAACAAGAATAGAAAAAGGGGATGGCTCCCCAATATATTCTTCTAAAATTTTTATATTTTGTTCTAATTTTTCTTTTTGTGCCGTTAAAAATAATGGTGATTTTATTAATATAACTTTACGCTCTCCAAAAAAAGGAAGCGTATGCGCATCCTCAACTACATCTTCTAAATACGCTTCTTCCAAATCGTATGTCACAACATTAAACTCTCGATCTTCCTCCTCAAGCGCTTCCGTTGTAATAAGCTTTATCGTTTCATTTATAAAATAGGCTTCCGTTCCATACAGTACATACAACGGAGCGAACTGTTTCTTTTTAATCTTCTTATGTATATCACTCATATTTTTTCCTACTCCCTAACTTGGCAATATATATTTATACTAATGCCCTAGCTTTTGTTTTACAAGTACAAAGGGACGAGCTTTATAACCCGCCCCTTTATTTATATAAAACGCCACGCAATAAGCCCCGGATTTCTTATTGGTGTGCGGTAATCACCTTCCCTTTATTATTTACAATAATAACCTTAGTATAAGTGCCAACTGTTAACATGATTGGAAATGAAAAATTCACGCTACTTAGCTAACTAGAAGAAGTGTAGAAATACTCTATTTCGCTTCACATGGAAATTGTAGATTTTTTTCTGACAATATTTTATACTAAAATGGAATGTTGGGGAGGGATTCTAAATGAATGATTTTGAACAAAACGTTCAAAGTAAACGCAATGACGCTATTGATTCAGGGGTAGGATTTATCGTCTCATTTGGTTTTTTCGCAACACTTTTCATTATTGCAACTGTTATTAAATTCATCGGTTCTTAAAGGCTGCTGCTTAACGGCAGTCTTCTTTTTTCATCTTCTATGTGTTTCATCATATGTGATTTTACTTTGAAAGGTTCCTTTTTCTCCATTAAAAACATAGGAAATAGCCCCTTGCTTATCCGTACGCCATATATCAATACCCATCTTCTTAAAACGCTCTATAACTTCCTTATGCGGGTGCCCATACCTATTACGCTCTCCCACAGAAATAATCGCTACACTAGGCTGTACAAGGCTTAAAAAAGGATTTGTAGACGATGTTTTACTCCCATGGTGAGCAACTTTTAAAATATTAGCCCGCAAATCAGGATATGTCGATACTATAAACTTTTCCCCTTCTTCTTCTAAATCACCCGTAAATAGCCATGTTAGTCCCCCTAGTCTGGCCCATAGTACAATCGAAGAGTCATTTTCTCCCTTTTCTTTCCCCTTTGGAGCTAATATGAAAAATTCCGCTTCATTTACCCTCCAACCTTCCCCTTCTCCTACTACACTTATCTTCATGCTCTTTTCTAACGCCTTTTTCTTCACCACTTTTTCCAATACAGCATCTTGTTCCTTTCTCCCAAATACAACTTCTTTTACAATAATAGATGACAGCAAATCCAGCGCAGCACCTATATGATCCGCATCTCCATGCGTTACAATTAATTTATCAATCGTTTTTATACCTTCTTTTTGTAAAAAAGGAACAAGAATATCATGCCCAACAGAAAATTCATGCTTTTTCTGTTGCCACGCTTCCTTCTTGAAAGGAAGGGCTCCTCCTGTATCAATAAGATAAACCTCTTTATCGTACGGAAGACGAATTAATATTGCATCTCCCTGTCCAACATCAAGAAATGTAACACTCCCACTTTCGCGAAAATATGGATATACATAATGACAAGTACTAATAAAAAGAAACACACCCACAACTATGCACAAGATTTTTTTCGTTATTACTCTTTCCCAAATCACAAATATACTAACGATACTAAAACAATATATAGCCACAAGAAATAAAGGAGTTTGACCAAAAGTAAGTCGGATGAAAGGGAAACTTTCACAGTAACTTAGAAAGTCATTAGAAATGGTTAAACATAATGAAAGTACATATGCAATTCCTTTTGCGAAAAATGGAATAACCGGCATACATATAAGAATAATAATGCTACACGGCAATACAATAATGGATAGAAAAGGAACATATATAAGATTGAGGAAAATGCTATAAGGAGAAAAATAACCAAAATGATATAACAAGATGGGGGTACTAGCGAGCTGTGAAATTATAGAAATGTAAATAGAATTTCGAACTACTCCATTACTACGCCCTAATAATATCGGCGCAGATAGTAGTAAAGCAAAACTACCTACAAATGAGAATTGAAATCCAATGTTGAAAATAAGATACGGATCGTATATAAGCATACATATAGCTGTTATACTTAAGGCGTCTAGACTAGATAAGCGAATAGAGCACATGAAAGCTACCAACAATAAAACTCCTGTTATAGAAGCCCTCACAACAGATGGCGACGCCCCAGCTACGATCATATATAGAGGAATGCAAACTATAAGGCATACTGTTGCTGTCTCTTTCGTCACACCACTTCTTAGTAAAACAAAATACATTATAACCATTAATAATACGATATGCGATCCTGAAATTGCCAACAAATGTATAAGACCAAATTGTTGATATTGCTCTTCTACTTCAAACGTCATTTGTTGTCGATCTCCAAATAATAATGCGTTCATAAATGCACCTGATTGTTCTGGGAACATTTCTGTAACTTTCGAGATTGTTTGTTGCCTGAGAAGAAAAATCCAGTGCACGAGTGACAACGATGTTTTTTGGCATTCAGAAATGTATGTCACATCAAATATAAAATGTATTTTTTGCTGATATAAATAATTACGATAATCAAAAACATGAAAATTCCGGGCAGTTTGTGGTTCTTTCACCTCCCCTTTAAATGCACACGATATACCTGCATGTAATTGTTGCAACCGCTTCTTTTCCGAAGCAGATTGTATTTTATAATTTAACTGCACTAAGTTTTTATTCTGATCTTCAATTTGAAAAGAAAGACGATCCCCATTAATTAGAGGTGTATTTTGCACGACCCCTCGTGTAACTTCATAGGACTCCCCTAGCGGCTTATTTAAACTCTGAACATATGTGGTGTACATAGCGCTACTAAAACACGCTATCATACAAAAAATGAAGGTTTTACGCGAAGTACGATATAAACAAAATAAAACATAACAAACGAAACAACAAGCAGTCAACAAATGCGACGTGGAAAAGGTAATTGCAATCCCAATTATAAACGAGATTGCAACATAGCCCCATTGTCCATTCAACTCATACTCACTCCTTATAGCATCATTTTCGCTTTAGTGAATACACGCTGTAATTCTTCCATTGATAAATTATCTTTTTCTAAAGCTGCGAATAATTCCTTTAGCTGCAAATGACGCTCTTGTTCCTCTAGCGATGTAATATCATATTCTAGCGGAACGTGCTTCACTGTTACACTCGCCTGTTCAAATAACTCTACGGCATACGGATGATTTTTATAATCCTGTGCATAATAAACTGCTGTAACACCACTTTGAATAATCGCCTTACAGCACTGCAAACAAGGAAAATGTGTGACATAAATTTCCGCTTCCTCTGTTTTTGCACCAAACTTCGCACATTGCAATAAAGCATTCATTTCCGCATGAATTGTACGAACACAATGATTATCAATGACATAGCAACCATCGTCTATACAATGTACACCACCTTTAATTGAACCGTTATATCCACCAGCAATAATTCGTTTATCACGAACGATTGTCGCTCCTACTGCAAGCCTTGTACATGTACTACGTAAAGATAGTAGATGGCTTTGCGTCATAAAATATTGATCCCATGAAATTCGTTCCATATTTTTCACCTTCTTTTTTGTCTACTTGTAGTGTAGCGAAAAAAGAAAAACTTCGTCAATCTTTTACGGAATAATAATTTGATCTTTTATTTTCTCTAAAGACTTCGCACCAATCCCATCAATTTCTAATAAATCTTCTATTTTCTGAAACGGACCGTGTTCTTCTCGGTATTTCAAAATACTTTCTGCCTTCCGAGAACCAATGCCTGTAATTTTTTCAAGTTGCTCTTTAGAAGCTGCGTTTATTTGAATCTTTGCCTCGCCCTTTGAAAAAGCGGCCACCTCTTGTACTTGCTCATTTTTATTCGGTACATAAAGGATCATTTGATCTTGTACAATTTGCGCTAAATTCACCTTCTTCACATCTGCTTCTAGTAAAAAACCACCCGCCTTTTCAACGGCATCCTTCGCTCGGTCCCCCTCTTTCATTTCATACACACCTTCTCTTACAACCGCCCCTTTCACATCAATTATAATTATTTTTTTCTGTTCTTTTGTATCCAATACTTTCGGTTTACTTTTTTTCTCCACATCTTTCGCTTGAACTTCCGTTGTAATGAGCGATTGCTCTGTTTGCTGATTCGTTTTCCAGAAAAAAAGAAAAATCAAAGTGCCAATAATAACCACTAATCCCAACCATTTTTTCGAAAAATCCCACATCATTTTACACCTCTAATCATAAATTTATAACATCATTCATATTGTTTAGGAGAAAGCTGTTACGAAGGAGGGATGAAACATTGAACATAGGAATTATAGGGACAGGGAACATGGGGAATATACTAATCGATGCATTTTTAGAAACCCGTGCTGTCAAACCTTCGTGCCTTACTATTATTAATCGGACGCCTGCCAAAGCATATCATATAAAAGAAAAATACCCTTCTGTTCATGTAGCCAAAACAATCCAAGAGGTAATCGAACAATCCCAGCTTATTTTCATTTGCGTAAAACCAATAGATATATACCCTATTCTACAAAAATACGCTGACTATTTTTCAGACGAAAATTGCTTAGTTTCTATCACAAGCCCCATATCTCCATCACAATTAGAAACACTTATACCTTGCCACGTCGCTCGTATCATTCCAAGCATCACAAACCGCGCCTTATCTGGTGCATCACTATTTACCTTTGGAAATAACTGCTCTGAAGAATGGCAACAAAAACTACTTCGTCTATTCAAAAACATTTCTACTCCCCTTGTTATAGAAGAAGATATAACGCGCGTTTCATCTGATATAGCAAGCTGTGGCCCTGCTTTTTTTAGTTATTTATTACAATGTTTCATTAACGCTGCTGTAGATAAAACAAATATTACACACGAAGAAGCCACTACTTTAGTAAGTGAAATGGTCATTGGAATGGGGAAATTACTTGAAAAAGAAATTTTTACATTACCTACTTTACAAGAAAAGGTATGCGTTAAAGGCGGTGTTACAGGAGAAGGTATTCGTATTTTAGAAGAGCACGTTGGGGATATGTTTCATAAATTAATCGAACGGACACATGAGAAATTTGATGAAGATTTAAAATGCGTTGAGCAGCAATTCAATAAACACACATAATAAATACGCCACCATAATCCCAAACCCTTTTTATTAATACTTATCTTTTTCATGCTATATTTTCACTAAAACTAGCATTTTTACACTTTACACATATCATCTTTTTATTTTTCTAGAACTAAAACTACATCTTTTCTATAAAACAAAAGCAACCTTATCGGTTGCTTTTGTTTTATCCATTCTTCTTCGCCATAAAAAAGATGCGCTCTGTTTGTTCTGTCACTTCAATTCGTTCAAAGTCACCTGTGACGCGAAGTACTGTAAACCCAGCTTCTTCAAGCCATTTTGTTAACACTTCAACCGAATATGCACGCTGCACGTGACATTCGTCAAAACGATGGTACACATCTTCTTCTGAATCTTGTACAAAGAATGTCAAATCATGTTCCACACTATCTGATTCTTCTCCAGGGAAGCAGTTCCAAATAAGTGATATTTCTTCGCCATTCACTGTATATGTTTCATTTTGAAATACATGATGTATTTTATATAAAGAGTGTACATCGAATAAAAACAAGCCATCCTGACGTAAATGGTGGAAAACTCTTCTAAATGTTTCTTGCACTCCATCTTCTTGCAATACATAATTTAATGAGTCACAAAAGATTGTCACACAATCAAATTCACCAGGAACATCGAGCTCTCTCATGTCTTGTTGGTAAAAAGGAATAAAATAACCTTCTCCCCCCAATTTTTGCTGTGCGACAGTTAACATTTCTTCCGAAAGATCTACACCAATTAAATCATAACCTTTTCGTACAAGCGGAAGTGTTACGTTACCAGTTCCACATGCTACGTCAAGAATTTTTGCCTCTTTCATAGATGCCTGTTGCAAACTTTCCTCTGTGAATTCCACCCATTTATCATAAGGGACATCATTCATCAGTTCGTCATACAGCAAAGCAAATTGTTCGTATTTCATTGATCTAGCTCATCTGCAATATCTTCACGCGGCACATCGCCCCATAGACGCTCTAAATTATAGTGATTACGCTCATCTTTATGGAATACATGAGCAACCACATCACCAAGGTCTACTAAAACCCAACGCGCTTCATCAAAGCCTTCCATACGTTGTACGTTAATTTCGAACTCATGTGCCTTCGCTTTAATTTCACGTGCAATTGCTTGTACTTGCTTGTCTGAATTTCCGTGACAAATAATAAAATAGTCTGCAATCGGTGAAATACCTTGCATATTTAGTACAACCATATCTTCTGCTCTCTTATCATCAGCTGCTTTTGCCGCTAATACTAATAACTCTTTATCTTTCATTTATTAATTTCCTCCTTGATAACTGCATTGTATGTTTGGAATGTTAATGGATAAATCGTTTGATCTTTTTCCATTAAAAATTGAATTGTTCGCTTTAAAGCAAACAGTAAAGCTTGATTTATATCTTTATATGCGAGTTTCCTCGCTTCTTCCACACCAGGAAACTTACGTCCGGGTTCAATGTAATCTGCTACATAAATAACTTTATCTAACATCGTCATTTTTTCATGACCACTTGTATGATATGTAATAGCTTGTAGAATTTCAAGATCAGTAATGCCTACTTCTTTTTCTACTAAGTATGCCCCAACAGGTGCATGCCATAACTCTTTATTATAGTGCAGTAGATCCTTTGGCAAAGCTTCTCTCTTAATAATCTCTTCCATTTCTGGAATCGCTCTACATTTTGCATAATCGTGAAATATAGCAGCCGTCTCTGCCTTTTTCTCATCTACACCATATAACCGGGCAAGTTCAATCGCTGTTTCCATTACACCAACCGTGTGTATATAACGTTTTTCATGCATTTGTTGTTTGACAATACTAAGTGCTTCCTCACGATTCATACAACCCATTCCTCTCGATATATACCTGTACTTTTTCGGGGAGTAAATATTTGCACGTTTTCTTCGTCATATATCTCTCACGTAACAGAGAAGAAGAAACTGCAAACTCCGGAATTTCCACTTTTACGATATCATAAGGCGTATGTAATGTGTAACCTGGTCTTGCAACTCCAACGAAAGTCACAAGCTTAAGTAACTTTTCAATGTTATACCACTTCGGCAAATACTCAACCATGTCTCCGCCAATAATAAAGTGAAACTGCACATCCGGATACTTCTCCGTTAATTGTACCATAGTGTCGTACGTATAAGATGGGCCTTCTCTGTCTAGCTCTTCTAAACAAATTGAAAAGTATGCTTCTTCCTCAGTCGCTATTTGCAGCATGTTTAATCGATTTTTCACACTCGTAATGTTACGTCCTTGCTTGTGCGGTGGAATCTGATTCGGCAAAAACCATACCTCTTCCAACCCTAAAGCATGATACACTTCATTTGCAATTAACAAATGCCCATTATGAGGCGGATCAAACGTGCCACCAATAATGCCAATTTTTCTCAAAAGAAACACTCCTTCCTTTTACATACAGCAACTCTCCCCATACATATTCGAAGAGAGCCCACTGTTAATAAAAGTTCAATTGGTTTCGCTTTCTACATATCAAGCGTCCACTACGAAATAACTCACGTATATCTTTTATCGAGGAAGCTTAATCTGCTTATTTTCTCTTGATTCTTTGTATAAAACAATTGTGCTTCCGATTACTTGAACGATTTCAGCTCGTGCACCTTGTGCAAGCTCTTCTGCAACTTCACTACGATCAAATTCACAGTTTTGTAATACGCTCACTTTAAATAGTTCACGAACTTCTAATGCTTCTCCAATTTGTTTCACCATATTTTCATTCACGCCACCTTTTCCAACTTGAAAAATCGGTGTTAAATGATGTGCCTTTGCACGTAAAAATCTTTTTTGTTTTCCTGTTAACATATAATTAGCCTCCAAGCTCTCTCATTACTAATTGTTTCATTCTATCAATATTCGGCACACACCCTGTCCACATTTCAAATGCAAGTGCACCTTGATAAACGAACATATCGATTCCATTTTGAATTATTGCACCTTGTTCTTTCGCATCGCCTAAAATTTTCGTCTCAAATGGATTATAAATAATATCAGAAACAATCGTTCCTTGTTTCAATGAACGAATTTCGAGCGGCGTATACGCAACATGTGGATGCATACCTATCGTTGTTGTTTGGATGATAATATCATATTCCCCTTGATTTTCTGCTGCACATTCTAACGATAGAGCATGTGAATTAACATTTGCCATGCACCCAGCGATAAGATTTTCCGCCTTATCTCTCGTACGATTAGCAATATCAATTTCTTTCACGCCTACATCTGCAAGCGAGAAGTAAATAGCTCGGCTAGCACCACCTGCACCGATTAATAAAATACGTTTCTCTTGAAGTGGATCTTCACTAATTGACTGCAGGGCACGAACAAAACCAATTCCATCTGTATTATACCCAATCAATTTTCCATCTCGATGTACTACTGTATTTACCGCACCGATTTGCCTTGCTAACGGGGCAACCTCATCCAAGTACTCCATAATTGCAACTTTATGTGGAGTCGTTACATTAAATCCTGAAATACCTAATGCTTTCAAACCTTTTACTGCTTCCCCTAGCGCTTCTTCTTCTACAAGAAACGCATGATAATGGGCATCCATATTCAAGTGTTCAAATGCATCGTTATGCATAACGGGTGATAATGAATGTCCAATTGGATTTCCGATTACACCATATAATTGTTTCATAAATCCCTCTCCATATTAAATTAAAGATTTACGTAATGAAACACTTACTCCCTTTGGTACATGAGCAACAATTTTCGCCCCTGATTCATTTACAGTAACCCAGCCCAATCCAGAGAATACAACATCCGTTTTTGGCTCACGAATATTAAATTCATATTTCACAAACTCAGGCATATTTTCTAATTCTTCCGGTGTCGGTGGATTCAATAATTCTCCAGCGTGTCTTTCGTACAATTCATCAGCCTTTTCAAGCTTTGTACGATGGATTGTTAAACGGTTTGAGAAATGACAAGTAAATGCACGACGGCCTCCACTTACATAATCAAATCGTGCTAATCCACCAAAGAATAATGTTTGTTCTTCATTTAATTGGAATACCATTGGCTTAACTTCTGTAGTCGGTGTAATAAGCTTTAAGCTTTGTTTCCCAACATAATGCGCCATTTGATGATGATTAATAATACCTGGTGTATCGTATAAAGATGATGTTTCGTCTAATGGGATATCAATTAAATCAAGCGTTGTTCCTGGGAAATGTGATGTTGTAATTACATTCTCAGTCTCATCACTAAACTCTTTAATCATACGATTAATAAATGTTGATTTACCAACATTCGTACATCCAACAACATAAACATCTTTACCTTCGCGGTAATGCTCAATTGCATCAGCAAGTTCAGTGATTCCTTGTCCTTTAGCTGCACTAATCAAAAAGACATCTTCTGGTTTTAAACCAAGTTGCTTTGCACTATAGCGCATCCAATGTTTTACTTTATCATGCTTAACTGACTTTGGAATTAAGTCAGCCTTATTCCCTACAAGTAATACTTTATTGTTCCCTACAAAACGATGTAAGCCCGGTAACCAGCTACCATTGAAATCGAAAATATCTACGATTTTAACCACTAGTGCGTCTGATTGTCCAATTCCGTTCAAAATACGAAGGAAATCATCATCTGTTAAAGATACATCTTGAATTTCGTTATAATGTTTCAAACGAAAACAACGTTGGCAAATTACTTGTTCTTTTTCTAAAGATGATACAGGAGCGTATCCTACTTCATTTTTATTTTCTGTTTGAATTTCTACACCGCAACCAATACATTTAATTGTTTCAGTCAAACTTTATTCCTCCCAGTTAATTAAGCCTTTTTTCTTCATGTTTCTCATAATTCTTCGTTCAATTTTTCGATTAAAGCGTGTCACCAATCCGTCCGTTTGCGCTACCGGTACAACTAAAATTGTATGAAGTCCCACACGATTCCCACCGAGCACATCCGTTAGTAACTGATCTCCAATTACTACAACTTCATCTGGCTGCAGGTGCATCTCGTGTATCGCACGCTTAAATGCGCGAACAAACGGTTTGCGCGCACTATGAATAAACGGAATACCTAATGGATCAGCGAATTCTTTAACGCGTTGCTCGTTATTATTTGAAACGACCGTTACTTGAATATCATTTTCTTTCATTTTCAAAAACCACTCTTCAAGCTGTGGTGTTGCGTTTGGACGATCCCATTCAATTAAAGTGTTATCTAAATCAGTGATAACTCCTTTAATTCCACGTTTTTTCAAATCTTCTGCTTGAACATGATATACATTTTTCACATATTCATTTGGTAAAAATAACTTCAATTTCTTTCACCTCTTTGAGGATTTTTCATAAAATTTTTCGACAGCATTTTTCGATAGATAACCTGTGGATAAACTTGTACACACTTTCCACATTAATTTTTCAGTCAATTTGGAATTTACTAACATTCTATACACATTTTATCCACTGAGGTATGTGGATAACCTCTTGTTTGTGACTGTCATATTTTTTTGGTACATTAAATGCAACAACGAATCAATCCTTATATTATTAGGAGGTGACTCACCTTGAAAACAAAACATATGGAACAGTTATCTACTGATTTACTCACTGAGTCTTATTATAAAGCAAAAGAACTAAAATTAAATCCCGACTTCATTTTACTTATAAAACAAGAAATTATTAGACGCTCGTTAGAGGACAAGCTCGTCAAATCTTCTTGAGTACATATAGATTGCTGATTGACCTGTAAAAAGAGCCATCCTGCGATGGCTCTCGAATAAACAAGTACTCCCATCTAGGGGATTTCTTCATCAAGCATCTTTGTCCACATTTCTTAATTAGAGCTTCATAAGTATATTATAAAATCTTTTCTTTACTTATGAGATACTCGGGTTGCAATTTTTTCACCAAGACGCAGCTCTTGCCCACTTGTCAATTCCTGCACTGCTTCAATCATATCTTTTTCAAATAATAAAACAACTGTTGAGCCAAATGTAAAGTATGCCATCTCTTCACCTTTTTGAACAGTACTTCTTTCATGAAGGAGCTCGATACTATTAACAAACATAGCACCTACTTTTACAAGCGCCATATGTTCGCCTTCACTATTTACTTCTGTAACAGAGCGATAATTTTTTGACAATGGTTCTTTCCCATACTCCATACCCGCTGCATTTACCGGATATGATTTTCTGCCGAGTACAAATCTTTCAGTCACAGACCCAGAGAGCGGACTATGAATACGATGATAATGACTTGGACTCAAATAAATTACCATATATGTACCGCCTGCATATCGCTTTGCACGCTCTTCATTACCTAGCATATCCACAATTGAATAACGCTTTCCTTTTATATCGAATGTTTTTGTATCCTCAATAGGACCTTGATCAGCAAAAACACCATCAACAGGACTAACGATACTCGATGCATCAGTATCAATACTACGCTTTCCTTCTTTTAGCCTACGTGTAAATAAATCATGCAATGTTCGATATTCCTTCAAACCCTTTTCCATCTCATCTTGATTAATTTGAAAAACTTTCGCATATGATGGAATAATGATAGAGCTCAAACGAGATTGTGCAAATTTACGTAATATATAAGAAGTAAAACGACCATTTGTAAGTTCGATCATAAGTCGATATAATGTCCGTCGCAAATTACGAAACCTCCTAATCAGCCTATAACTTTAGTTTCCCCTTCTTTTCTCTCTATATCATATGTAAAATTGGTTCTTATTCCCACATATAGAATGGAGCCGTCTCGTTATACACGAAGAAAAACTAAGTATAATTTTTATTCTTAAATTGTTTAGCACCTTCTAATATTACAGATAGAACCCACCATTTTCAACAGTGAACATGTATTTCTTCTGAGAGCAGCTCGTTTTCTTTCCGTTTTCCCGAAAGAAAAGCAGCCACTTTTAAAGTGTAGCTGCCTACAATATACATTATTCTTTTGCTTTTTTCTCTTTCTCAGCCCGCACAAATTCGTGGAACATTTTCATTAAAGCACGCTTTTCAATTCGCGATACGTAGCTTCTTGAAATACCAAGTGCCTTCGCAATCTCCCTCTGTGTTTTCTCTTTATCAAGCCCAAGTCCAAAACGCTTCACAATTACTTCTTTCTCTCGTTCGTCTAAAATATCGATATACTCTTTAATTTTTTCTAACTCCATACTAAGCTGAATCATATCAATTACATCTTCAGATTCTGATTTTAATATATCAATAAGCGATATTTCATTACCCTCTTTATCTTGCCCGATTGGATCATGAAGTGAAACGTCTTTTTTCGTTTTCTTCAGCACACGTAAATGCATCAAAATTTCATTTTCGATACAGCGCGCTGCATATGTTGCAAGCTTAGTTCCTTTCCCTGCTGAATAGCTTTCAATCGCTTTAATAAGCCCAATGGTACCAATTGAAATTAAATCTTCTGCATCTTCACCAGTGTTTTCAAATTTCTTAACAATATGAGCTACAAGCCGTAAATTATGTTCAATTAAAAGATTTCTCGCTTGAGCATCACCTTGCTCCATTAACTCTAAGTACTTTCTCTCATCATCTGATGATAACGGCTGCGGAAACGCATTGTTCTTCACATAAGAAACAAATACAAACACTTCTCGAACCATATATCCAATTGCGGCGAATAGACTCAAACCTTTCACCTCCGCCAAAATAGTGGTCTTTACTATGTGTATGTGGGCATGAGGTTGTTTGTGTCTGTACGATATCATTCCAACATGTTTTTAAGCATGATATTTGTCGCATAAAGCTTCGTTACATATACTTAAACAAAAGATAGGAGGTTAAAATGTGAAACATTTTATTACCTTCTTGTACCAGAGTAGCTTGTAAGAGATGAACTCCTTGTACGCTCTTGCAAGCTGCTTGTACTACAAGGAGGGATTACAAATATGAAATTTGAAAGAACACGTGCTTATACAAGACACCAACGTCAGCGTACAATGCGCCGAAAGATGAATATTGCAAAACACGCATGGGGATATACTCCTGAAATTGTCGGTATTTTTGCAAAAGGAAAAGTTCACTGTTCTTGCGGCATGTGTACAACAAAGTGGAGAACAGAAGGACCACCTGCCAGTGTACAGAAGTGGTTATACAAAATTGATACATGCGAAGAATAATCGTTCTTTCTAAAAAAGGTCTTCTCTCGAAGACCTTTTTCCCTATTTAAAGACTTATTTACTCCAAATCTTTTCCCCAGTGTGGGCATCAATATAACGAATTTCTCGACTACACTCGAAAGGCTCTTTATAATTTTCACCCGTCGTTTGTTTATACAGTAATTGATATACCGTTTCCTCTGCATCATTATCTATATACCATTCTAATTTAACTCGGATGGCCTCTTTGTATATTTCTAACACTTTTTCTTTTGTTACTTTTAGTGTTGTTTCATATGTGAGCACTTCTTTTATAAAGTTGCTAGATTCTCCTGAGTAGTGCATCACAGCACCATTTTCTGTATTGATATTGACCCTAAATTGGTTATACTCTGCTGGAATACCATTCATATATACGGAAAAGGTAAATCTTTCAATCCCATCTTCTGCTTCTTCACGTTCTTCCCAAAGACGGAGATATTGTGTCACATCTGGAATAACTCGTTCTAAAAATTGAAGTGCTTTTTGTAAACATTCCTCTCTAGACAGTATTTGTTTTACTTCTTTATCGTCTGTCAGTTTTATAAAACCAATTAATTCATTGGTTGATTTATCAATCGTAATGCCAACTAAATTATTATATTTTAACATCGGTAAATGCTTTTTAAAGAATTCATTCATTATCTGTTTGATTCATCATACCCTCTCCTTCATTACAATTTAAGGTAATTATAACAAACAAAACCAAAAGTCATTAGCAAAAAGACAAAAAACTGAAACAATTAGTTCATACGAATTTCACATGAATCTATTACTATAAGTATTGTACATAATGAAATTACTAACAATGACGTTTATTCATATATAATTTCATTTGAAAGGGGTTGAAAAGATGAAAACTAAATATCGCTTTATGATCTCATCATTTGCTGCTTGCGCCTACATGATTTGGTGTTTAGTATAGTAACAACTTCACTTGTAAATAAGAAAAGGTGTGTATATAAATGGAATATAACCAATCAACCGTTAACTACTGGAAAGCTTTTGTATTACCTTATACATTCGCTTTAGAAGAGTTAAAAACTAAATTTGAAATTATGAACCGGGAAGCTCAATTTTTAGAAGACTACAACCCGTTTGAACATATAAAAACAAGACTTAAACAACCCGAAAGTATCATTAGGAAGCTTGAGCGTAAAAATTTATCACCAACAGTTGAAAATGCTCAAACACAATTACAAGATATTATTGGCATCCGTATTACATGTTGCTTTGTAGAAGATATTTACCATTTAAAAGGGGTTATTGAAAATCGTGGAGACATGGAAATTGTAGAAGTAAAAGATTATATTGCCAATCCAAAAGGAAATGGCTATAAAAGTTTGCATATGATTATTAAATATCCATTGTTACTAAATTCTGGTACGAAAGATGTATTTGCAGAAATTCAATTACGTACACTTGCGATGGACTTTTGGGCAAGTTTAGAACATAAACTTTACTACAAATATGAAGGAAATATACCTGATTATTTGAAGGATGAACTACATGACGCTGCTATGAAAGCTGAAGATCTCGATAATAAGATGGCAACAATCCGTCAAGATATTGATGACATTGAAGCATGTTCAAATCAAATTTTATTACCACTTTAAAAAGGTTCTCTCCTATGAGAACCTTTTTTTATTCCGCTATTTGCGGGCAGTAAGACTCCCACTGATTAAAGTTTCACTTTATTTCTTCTCTATCGTACGAACTTCTTCAATCTTCCACCCTTCGTCTTCTTTTCCAAGTGCATACTGCATTTTCTTTTGAAGAGTAACCCCTCCATCTACTTCTTTTTCCTCCGTTTCAACAATAACAAGCCCACCTTTAAGAGCTTTCATATTCATATGTTCCAATTCTATTTTCTTATTTCCCTTTTGAAATGCCGCTTCCTTTTGTGTTTTTAAGTCTTCAGCACTAGGCATCTTCTTTGAAAATAACTCCATATGCTCAGCAAGATTTTTTTCATTCGTCGTCCGTACAAATGCCTCAATAACATCTTGAATGGATTTCTCTTCTTCTTTCGTTATATGTATCTTTTCCTCAGTTTTTTCAGCAGATTTTTGTTCTATATTATTCTCTTGAGATTGACACCCAACTAGCAATAATACAAATACTAGAAGGAATCTTAATTTCCCTAAAAAAACTCTCATCTTTCCATCTCCTAAAAAGAAAAGTGAGGCATTTCGCCTCACTTTCATTTATAATTAGCGTCTTCCTTTATTCGGATCACCGCCGCCAACGATGTCAAAGACACGTTTAGCTATATTTGTATTTTCTTGAACGCCAGAGAATAAGTATTTACCTGGTCCGAATGCATATACGTTCACATCTTCACCTGTATGTCCACCCGTTGTCCAACCTGTAACCGAACGCTTATTGAAGATATCTTCAATTGCATTATCAATCTTTGTTACATCTTTTGATGGAGCTATATCATTTACAGCTTTAATTTCTTCTGATGTTAATTGTAGATCAATATACTTTTTCAATGTTTCTTCTACATTTGCACCTTTTACAATCTCATTTGCCATAAAGTCTGGCGTACGTTTCGCAGCTTTAATCGGATCTACTTTAAAGTTATACTCCCCATTCGCACCTAAAGATAATCCGCCAGTAGCATGGTCTGCAGTTGCAACAACTAATGTGTTCTTATCTCTTTTCGCAAACTCAATTGCTGCTTTAAACGCTTTTTCGAAGTCTTCCATTTCACTCATTGCACCGACAATATCATTATCATGTCCAGCCCAATCAATTTGACTACCTTCGACCATTAAGAAGAAACCATTTTTATTTTTGTTCAAGCGCTCAATCGCGGTATTTGTCATCTCTTCTAATGAAGGTGTTTTGTCAGTACGGTCAATCATTTTATCTAAACCACCTGGTGCAAATAAACCAAGAACTTGATCGCTTTTATCATTTAATAATTGATTACGATCTGTTACATAACTATAACCAGACTTCTTAAATTCTTCTGTAAGATTGCGGTCTTTTCTAACAAAGTTATTCACACCGCCGCCAAGCATAACATCTATTTTATGCTTACCTTTAATTTTCTCATCAAAGTAATCATTTGCAATTGCGTCCATATTTTTACGACTAATATCATGTGCACCGAATGCAGCTGGTGTTGCATGCGTAATTTCAGACGTTGCAACGAGTCCCGTTAACTTCCCTTTTTCTTTCGCTTGCTCCAATACTGTTTTCACTTCAGCTTTATCATTATCTACTGCAATAGCTGCATTATATGTTTTTATACCTGCTGACATCGCAGTAGCTGCCGATGCAGAGTCTGTAATATTTTCATGTTCATCTTCTGGATATGTTTTTTGTGTTCCTACAAGATGCTTATCAAATTCTGTAGATTCCATCTCAAATGTTTTTGGATTATCTTTCATATAACGATGAGCTGTCATATATGAAGGCCCCATACCATCCCCAATTAATACAATGACATTTTTAATCTTTGCATTGTTTCCGTTCTCATCCGCATTAACCTCACTAGAACGCGTAAAATTCCATGTTGCTACCGAAGTAACTGCTAACGACGCCACAACTGCAAATGGCCATGCTTTTTTTACAAACTTTTTCACTGTCTTGTCCCCCTAATTAGGTTATTCATTTCCCACTATCAAATTTAATAGAAAACTGTTAAGAGAAAATGAGTTATATGTAAATTTTTTGTTAACTTATGTAAATTTCAGTTATAATTTGTATAAGTTTGTCTTGTCATATCAAACATACTTCCCTTTACAAAGAAAAATATAAACATGTTGGATTTTTTTAATACGAACCTATTATTTTACATTTCGTAATATTATTCTTATTTTTTCTAATTTAAATAGAAATATGGTGAACTTTATGAAAACAGTAAAACTAGACGAATCTTCCATTCCAGATTTACTCTCTCTTTGTAAATCAGTCGGGTGGTTACAGCATGAGATTTTTATGAAAGAGCAATTCCATATGTACCTTTCCATTGGCACAATTTTTGGCTATGTACATGAGAATAAACTTATTGCAGCGGGCGGGGTCTTTTCATTTGCCCCTGGATTTTCTTCTATCGGTATGTTAATCGTGCATCCTGATTTTCAAAGAAAAGGAATTGGCCGTATTTTGTTAAGCAATAGCTTAACAGTAACTCATCCATCGCTCCCTATTACGCTCATTTCAACAAAAGCTGGCGAACCCTTATATGAATCTTATGGATTTCAATCAATAACAACAATTCATCGTTTCGAAAAACAAGCGGCTCATATAAGTACAAATTCTTTTCCCATAAAACAAATTCAGCAAGCCGATCTTCAATCTCTCATTTTTCTTGATCAAACTGCGACTGGTGCATATCGTTCTAAGCTTTTTTCATCGCTACTATCGAGAGCAACTTACTCCTTTAAAATAGAACGGGATAATCAAATAGATGCTTTTGCTTTATGCATACAAAAAGGAGATGTACTATGTATCACTCCGCTTATATCAAAAAAAGAAAAAGACGCTATTCAGTTATTAGAAATGATTTGTAAATCGTGGAGTGGGACGATACGCATTGATGTTCCGCACTCACAATTCATATTCCGCCAATTTCTTCAAACAGCAGATTTCCAGGAAACGCTCCTTTCACCTCTTATGATAAAGAATGGTAATCAACTTCCTGGAAATCGTAATATGCTATTTGCTATGATAGATGCAGCGTTATGTTAGAAAGGGGACACCTAATTGAAGCGGTTTAGCTATTTTATGGTAGGTTGTCTTACTCTTACACTATTAGTAGGATGTAGTGCAGCAGAAAAGCCAGTAGAACAAGTAAAACAAGTTAAAAATACAATTACAGCGAAACTAGCTACCGAGGAAAAAATGGTAGAGATAGATGGTCAAACGATTTACTTTAAAAAGATTGGTGATGAAAAACCACCTTTACTTATGATCCATGGATTTGGAGGATCCTCCGATGGTTTTCAAAAGATTTACTCAGATTTAGCAAAAAATCATACGATTATTTCTGTTGATGCTTTAGGATTCGGACGTTCCTCTAAGCCGATGGATTTTTATTATTCTTTTCCAACTCATGCAAATTTGTATTATAAGTTAATGAAAAAACTAGGGTATGACTCATTCGCAATACTGGGACATTCGATGGGCGGAGAAATTTCTCTTAATTTAACATATTTATACCCTGAAGCGGTTACCCACCTTATTTTAACTGATGCTACAGGCGGCCCTCATACTCTCGTTAATAAACAAGGTTCACCAAAACCAAAGTTGTCGACTGATTTAAGTGCCGTTTCTTCTATTGCAGATTATGATGAGAGAAAAGTTAAATTCAAGCGTAATGATGAAGAGCATTATAATAAAATGAAATTATGGCCTAGACGTCTTCAAATCAATGCAAATGAAATTAAGCAACCAACTTTAATTATATGGGGAAGAAATGATAGTAGCGTTTCTTGGAAAGAAGGCGAAACTTATCATCAATTCTTAAAAAATAGTACTTTCCATATTATTGAAAAGGGTTATCATGCTCCATTTCGTCAAGAGCCACAAGAATTTGTAGGGTATGTAAAAGATTTCTTCGAGAAAAATCCTATAAATGCTGAAAAATAAACGGGTATCTCTTTTTGAGATACCCGTTTTCATATATTAAGCAGCTTGCTTTTGGCGTTTTTGAGTTTTTGATCCTAGTACTTTTGGAATAACGAAGCCATCAATTCCAAGTTTTCCAGCATTCATACCAGAAACAAGAACGAACATGGATAAGATAACCATTTCAGGGTTTACACCAATTGACCCACTAAACATATAGGAAAAGTTCATTACAAGACCGAAAAAGACCGCTGTTTTTGTTAAACATCCTACAATTAAACCAATTCCGACTAAAATTTCTCCCCACGTCACAAGTGTATTAAATAAATCAACGTTTGGAATTGCAAAATCTTGTAAGAATGATGCCCACCAAGATTGAACAGCTGGTTGTGCTCCTTTAGATTTTTCAATTGCACCTTGTAAATAACCAGTTGCATCGAAGCCTTTTCCTTGTAGTTTACCGATTCCAGCCATTACCCATGTGTAACCAAGATACACTCGAATTATCGCTAATACAAAAGAAACTGTTTTGTTTTCTCTTAAAAATTGAATAATCATATCTTCCTCCTAAAGTTGTAATTAAGTCAGTTACAGATAATATAATAACATTAGTTACTTACTTTCAAAATGTTAATCGTGAATAATTCGTGACATACATACAAAACATTAAATACTAACGTATATATAGTAACTTTTATTACCTGTAAAAACTTGAACATATCATACCACAGGTGATAATCATTTTCATTGAAAAAAGTGTAAAAAAAATGTGAAACACATTTATTCGAATATAGAATAAACGTGTTTCACGCTATTTATATAATCGAAATGTATGTGTCTCCTCATCGATTAATCTCGCTTCTTGAACACCTTCTTCTAACATTTTGTCATGGTTAATAAGCCTGTAAAATAAGCGTATTGTAAACATAAGTGCTACATTTCCATCTACATAAGCTATCGATTTAACATGTGATTTTGTATCTTTATGTAAAATGGATTCTACTAGTTTCAACTCCCTAAATTCACAATATGTGTAATATGCAATTTTGCATATTACTTAATTTCCGCTACGCCAAAGTATACTCTCTGCTCATTTAAGTCGTACACATTTCCCCCTAACTCTTCCATTACAAATCCCCCTCCTATAAGTCCATTTCATATATACCCGTTTCTTTCAAAAAATCAGCTCTAGTTAAAGCGACTTTCTGTAAATATTGCCTATACGCTGTAATTGTTCCATCATGTGAAACGATACAAACTTTTTCTGCTCTTAACTGATAGCACCAGTGCAGAAATTCATCTACTATTTGCTGAAATTCCTTCTCCGAGATAATATTGACTCCCTCATTCCATAACAATTCATTTGTACTTTCTTCTAATGAAAAATGTGGAAATAAATTTTTTATTACCTTTCGATCTAACAATTGATCGCACGGCAATGTTTTGGCGGATTCCCGATAAGGGAAAATACGCGGGGATATATATGGATGAACAATTTTTTGACAAGCAACTTCCGCACTCCACATTGCCACAGTTTGTAAAGTTCGAAGTGTAGGACTAGCGATTAATATATCCTTTTCTTGTAATGGTACATCGCACTGAAGTAATTTAGCCTGCTTCTTTCCCACACCCGTCAATGACGGATTCACCGCTTGTAAACTTAATGGTAAATCTTTCGTATGCTCACCTTCACCATGCCGAACAAAGACAAGTTTCATTCTCCTCTTCCTCTCACTAGAAAATGGTCTCACATATTTCTTCCCTAATTTTTTCTTTACTCCTGCTATTTTAAAAAGCAGAATGTAAAAAGTGTTTGACATCAATATTCGGAAAATATTACAATTATATATATGTAAAATATTTTTTACAAGAAGAGGAGGATTACAAATATGAAATGGATTATCTTCTTTATCGGAATGATCATATGGGGATACATAAATGGCTTTTTTAATAGCGATAAAACTGCTAATCCTTGGATTACAGATGATGAACGGGAAACAAAAATTAAGCAGAAGGCAATTATCGCAAGCTGGTCTGGTGTTTTCATGTTTTGTATCTTTAACCTCTTAAACAAATGGTTAGGTTTAGGAACGAGCGATACATCACCTTACTTACCAGCTCCTGTCGCAACTATTTTAAAAGAAAATGTAGAGTTACAAGTTTTACTTATGTCATTCATTACATATGGACTATTTTACGTATACTACCGAAGAAAACTAAGCGCTTAACTTTTATCTCATGATTATCCTCCTAAATGGTTATAGTAACTAGGACGTAATGAAAAAAGGAGAGATATAAAAATGAGTAACTCAAATGATTTTTTAGATACATTACATGAAAAACAAGCAAAAGATGAACAAAACAGAAAGCGCCAAGGGAACGGAAACCCTGCGAAAAAAAAGCCAAATAAAACACATAAATAACATTGAAAAACCTGCCTAAAAATTATATTTTAGGCAGGTTTTTTTACTTGTCTTTAACCGAAACGACATCTTCCCAATCCCATTTCTCATAATACCACTCTGGCACATCTATATTTTCAATCCACTTCTTTTCATATTTCCCATCGCTATGAGCAAGCCATACATCAGCTTTCTTACGATTTGAACGGATCCACATTAATTGGTTGCTCTTCTTAATAAAAATAGGGTTATAATCGCCTTGGCTATTTGATGGCTTTGTAATTTGATGTTGTTCATCGTTTATACTATTTACTTCATATAAAGATGGTAGTGGTCTTTTTTCTAGAGGGACCGATAGCTCTGCTTCCTTTGCCCTTGAAACGATAATTACATTATCGTTCTTCCATGTGAAATCCCAATCAACATAGCCTTTTGGAGTAAATGTATTTTGCTGGAGAGCCGGCAATTCTTTTATTTTTAAATGCTTATTCTCTAAAGCAACTCTCCCGCTTCCTTCAATATAGGCTAATATATTTTTTGATGGCGCCCATTTGAACCATTGTGTGTTTAATAACATTTGATCTACTGTTTCAAAACGACTGCCGTCTGATCGAATTAAGCAAAGTGTATTACTATCCGCTGACAAAGAAGCTGTTGGTACTGCCAAAAAAGAAATCCATTTTTGATCTGGCGACCACTTAAATCCACTTCCAACTAATGCTAAAAAGTCATCATGCTCATTCGGTAGTGCATATAAATGTTTCATCTTATGAGGATTCATATTTGCATCCTTTTGTATTTCATATAACTGAGCACCTGTCCATCCTGTTGGAAGCAAGTACGCTTCTGATGATACAAGAAACTTCTTACCATCAGGATACCATGCATAGTCACCTGCACCATTGGCTACATTTTCAAAATCTGCTTTCTTTTTTTCAACATCAAATATATTTAATGTACGTGCAAATACAAAGGCAATTATATTCTCTGTTGGTGACCATTGATAATTCGATGTTGCTGATTGAGATGGTGTAACTTTCTTGCCATCTTTCAGCCGATACAGTTCAAAATGATTTCGCTTCTTTCCTTTTGCATATGCAAGCCATTCTCCATTATGTGACCATTTCGGCCCTGTTATGTACTCTCCTTTTGTAATTTGTTTTTCTTTTTCACCGAATTTAATCCATAGATTATGATTACGAATAAAGGCAACTTTCACTCCATTGTTTTCTGCGCTAGTAATAGAACTTGAACAGAAAAAAAGGCACAGAATCACGATTCCACTTACTATAAACCTTTTCATATCCCCCCCATTTCCCCCTTTAGCATTCCTCATATTCCGCTTACTATATGCAAATTTTATCCATTCGACATAATTCCAAAAAATTTCCCAAGAAATTTTCAATTCAAAGAGGATTGGTATGAATTATGTCGAATGTATAGTTTAGCCAACATCCGTTCCTATAATTAACGACAAAAATGCAATATTTATTTTCTGAAAATTGGCACTTTTTGTTAGGGGGAGTTTCAATGAAAAAAACTACATCTACACTATTAAGTATGGCGCTCGTCTTTTCGAGTTTTGGAGCTTTAAGCGCCCATGCTGAGTCACTGCAAAAAGAGAAGCAATTTAGTCCACAGTTAAAAGCGAATATTGAACAATGGGGAGAAAACAAAATCGCGCAAAATGTTGAAACAAAAACATCAAAAGAAATTTCTGTCATTGTAGAATTACAGCATGCTCCACTCGCTTCACAAAGTAACATTCAGCATGCTCCGGATCTAAAAAATAGCAATGTGCAATCATACCATGCGCAACTAAAAAAGGCACAAGAGGATACAACAAAGAAAATTAAAGAAAAAGCCCGAAGGCAACGATAAAAGAAACATATAGTACATTATTTTCTGGGTTTTCTATTTCTATCCCAGGAGATCAAATTGCTGCTTTGGCTTCTTTACCTGAAGTAAAAGCAATTTATCCGAACTTAACATATAAGTTACATGAAACAACAAAAAGCCCAGCAGATCAAGAAACACCAAATGTTGGCGGCCCTACAGTTGGTGCACCTGAAGCTTGGAATTTAAAAGATCCAACTGGCAAACCCCTTGATGGAAAAGGAATGAAAGTCGCTATTATCGATTCAGGTGTCGACTATACCCACCCTGATTTACAAGCAAATTATATCGGTGGCTATGATACAGTCGATGAAGATAATGATCCGATGGATGGAAACGTCCACGGTACCCATGTTGCTGGAATTATTGCTGGTAACGGAAAAATAAAGGGGATTGCTCCGAATGCTTCTATACTCGCTTACCGTGTCATGAATGATGGTGGTACTGGTACGACCGATGATATTATTCAAGGTATTGAGCGCGCTATTCAAGATGGTGCCGATGTTTTAAATCTATCTCTTGGTCAAGATTTGAATGTACCTGATCAGCCTGTAACATTAACGTTAGAACGTGCAGCAAAGCTTGGGGTTACTGCGGTCGTCTCAAATGGAAATGATGGACCAAAACCTTGGTCTGTTGACGCTCCTGGTAACGCAAGTAGTGTCATCTCTGTTGGAGCATCTACAGTTTCTATTCCATTTCCAACCTTCCAAGTAGCCGGTTCCAATAAATCTTACCAAGGATTACCTTTATCAAAAGCAGATTTCCAAGTAGGAAACGATGCTCAGCTTGTATATGTTGGCTACGGTAATCCAAGCGATTACGCTAAACAAGATGTGAAAGGGAAGTTCGCCCTTGTTTTACAAGGAACTTCGAGCACGTTAGTAAAAGCAGAACAAGCGAAACAAGCTGGCGCTCTCGGCGTGCTACTAATTTCTAACGAAAAAGAAATTAATATTATGCCCGAATATTTTGGACGTGAAGATGTAGCTCTTCCAGTTATGCAACTATCAAATACAAATGGTGAAGAGTTGAAAAATTTAATTACAAAACGAAAGAAAAATATAAAATTGGACAACCAAGCCAAACCGAACTTATTGGTAACTTCAGTTCAAGAGGACCATCACAAGGAAGTTGGCTCATAAAGCCTGATATAGTTGCACCTGGAGTGAAAATTACTAGTACAGTACCAAGAGGTGGCTATGAATCTCACAACGGAACAAGTATGGCTGCGCCACAAGTAGCGGGAGCCGTTGCTCTGCTGCGTCAAATGCATCCTGATTGGACGACAGAACAATTGAAAGCAGCTCTTGCCAACACTGCAAAAACATTAAAGGATGTCAATGAAAATACATATCCTGTCATGGCACAAGGATCTGGTTTAATTAACATTCCAAAAGCAGCAAAAGCAGATGCATTAGTGAAACCAAACAATGTAAGTTTCGGTCTCATTAAACCTAATAGTGGCAAAGTGAAATTAACACAAAATATTACGTTACAAAATCTTTCTAACAAAAAGAAAAACTTTTCAACTCGCATTGAATTACTAGATACAAAAACAAAAGTCCAGACTTCTTTCCCTTCTTCTATTAGCATTAAACCGAATAGTAACATCGAAAAGCCTTTTACTATTACTGTTGATAGCTCCTTACCACAAGGTGTATATACGGGAAATCTATATGTAAAAGAGCAAGGGAAGACTGAAGAAATGCGTATTCCATTTACATTTAGCATCGATCCGAAAGAATACAAGCGTATTGATGGCCTTGAAATCGTTAATTCTACTTTCAGTCCAAATAATGACAGAATACTAGATGACAACCTTATCAATTACTATTTAGTTACACCAGTTGAGGATGTAACTTTTCATGCTAATTTAATTACGAAAGACCGAGTAACATATAAAGGAATCGTTCATCAAGGTAAGAATGAAACACCAGGTTATAAATCCTTCAAATGGAATGGTACGAAAACTGATGGATCACCTCTACCTGATGGCTTATACCAAATTGAAGCTGTTGCTTCTAATTCTGGAGGAGAAACGAAACAAACAGGAGCTGTATTTGTCGACCGCACTGCACCGAAATTATCGCCTGAAGTAGATCAAGAAAACCTCGTAATTAGAGGGAAAGTAGATGATATACTTTTAGATTGGATGACAGAATCCGGATGGGTTGCTCCAGGACATCCAGTAACAATACAGTATGAAATTAATGGAAATGGCGTATGGGAAAATGCATTCTTGAACCATTGGGAGAAAAACTTTGAAATTTATTTCGATCGCAATCAATTACAACAAGGGAAAAATACAATCCACATTGCAGCAACTGATGCAGCCGGAAATACATCTAATTTAAACGTCGATTTAGAAATGAAATAATAAAATTATTGTTGACAATCTTTTAAATATAGTTTTATAATACAAAACATAGTTTAGTTGAACGAATTATATATCGGCTTTGAAGGAATACTAGTAGCGACTTATATCCCTGTCTCAGAGAACTGATGGTTGGTGCGAATCAGTACATATACAAGCGTGAATTACAATTCTGGAGCTTCTTTCCCGTAATGCTTTTTACGCACGAAGAGAAAGACGGATCTTTCCGTTATCTTAAAGTAAGTGGTAAACAATTAATTGTTTACAAATAGGGTGGTACCGCGATTTTTATCGTCCCTATCGGATTTTCCGATAGGGGCTTTTTTGCGTCCTTCCCTTTTAAATAACTTCATATTATACGCGTTGAAAGAATCGCAGTAGTATCTTATATCCCTGTTTCAGAGAGCTAATGGTCGGTGGAAATTAGCACATATATAAGTACGAATTACAATTCTGGAGCTTCTTTTTCGTAGTGCTTTTATGCATGAAGGAAAAGACGGAGTTTTTCCGTTATCATTAGTTGAGATGTAAGTACCTTTTCACTTACAAATAGGGTGGTACCGCGATTTTTTCGCCCCTATCGGATTTTCCGATAGGGGCTTTTTCTATTTCTCACACAAACAGTTGTTAAATAATTCCGAATCTTATGATAAGATTTTATAAGCGCTTACATTATTTAAGGGAGGTGGTGCAATCTATACGAACCGGTATTCATTTTTATCGAAAAAAAGGAGGATGTCTAAATGACAAAGAAAACAGAAATTCCATCACATTTAAAACCATTCGTATCCACACAGCATTATGATCAATACACACCGGTGAATCACGCTGTTTGGCGTTACATTATGAAACAAAACCATAACTTCTTAAAAGATGTTGCTCATCCCGCCTATGTTAATGGACTACAATCATCTGGTATTAATATAGATGCGATTCCAAAAGTAGAAGAAATGAATGACTGTTTAGCACCAAGCGGCTGGGGCGCCGTAACGATTGACGGACTTATTCCCGGCGTAGCATTCTTTGATTTTCAGGGGCACGGATTACTACCAATCGCAACAGATATTCGTAAAGTAGAAAATATCGAGTATACACCAGCTCCTGATATCGTTCATGAAGCAGCAGGACACGCACCGATTTTACTTGATTCTACATATGCAAAATATGTGAAGCGCTTTGGACAAATTGGAGCGAAAGCTTTCTCAACAAAAGAAGAACATGAGGCTTTTGAAGCTGTTCGTACATTAACGATTGTAAAAGAAAGCCCGACTTCTACACCTGAAGAAGTTGAAGTTGCTGAAAATGCTGTAATCGAAAAACAAAACTTAGTTTCCGGTTTATCAGAAGCAGAACAAATTTCACGTCTATTCTGGTGGACAGTGGAATACGGCTTAATCGGTAATATAGATGATCCAAAAATTTACGGTGCTGGTCTCCTTTCCTCTGTCGGTGAAAGTAAGCATTGCTTAACAGATGCTGTAAAGAAAGTTCCATTCTCAATTGAAGCTTGCACCGGGACAACTTATGACGTAACAAAAATGCAGCCACAGCTATTTGTTTGTGAATCATTTGAAGAGTTGACTGAGGCACTTGAGCAGTTCTCTACAACGATGGCATTTAAAACAGGTGGCACAGAAGGATTAGAAAAAGCAATCCGCTCCGAAAATCATGCTACAACTGAGCTAAGTAGTGGATTACAAATTACGGGTACATTTACAGAGACAATTAAAAATGATACTGGTGAAGTTATTTACACACGAACAAGCTCACCAACTGCATTAGCAATTCATAATAAACAACTAGCAAATCATTCTACATCTGTGCACAGCGATGGATTCGGGACACCAATCGGATTACTAGATGGTGATATTGCATTAGAAAATTGTACAGAAGAACAATTACAATCATTAGGCATTACAATTGGACATAGTGCAGAGTTTACTTTTGCAAGCGGCATTCATGTAAAAGGAACAGTAACAGACATTGTAAAGAATGATAAAAAAATTGCTCTTATCTCCTTTATAAATTGTACAGTTACTCATAAAGATCGCTTATTATTTGATCCTTCATGGGGAGCATTTGATATGGCTGTCGGCTCACAAATCACTTCTGTGTTCCCAGGAGCGGCAGATGCGGCTGCATTTTTCCCGATGAATGAAGCAGTACAAGAAACTCCTGATCCACTTGTACTGAATGAGCTTGAACGTATGTATCAAACAGTTCGGGATATACGTAACGATAGTATTTTACACGATACTCATACTGATCAATTAATAGCTATTCAAGAAGTATTAAATAAATTTCATCCGAAAGAATGGTTGCTTCGTCTTGAAATTTTAGAATTGCTTTTAGAACATAATAAAGGCCACGAAGCATCAGCGGCATTATTGCAACAACTTTCTACTTTCACAACTGACGAATCTGTAACACGTCTTATTAACAACGGTCTTGCGTTACTACAGGTAAAGGATGTGAAAAATGATGCTACGACTAACTAATGAAGAGGTACAAGAAGAATTAGTTAAGCTGGATAAATGGACAGTGAAAGATGAAAAATGGATTGAAAGAAAATATATGTTTTCCGACTACTTAAAAGGAGTCGAATTTGTCTCTGAAGCCGCCAAACTATCAGAAGAACATAATCACCACCCATTTATCCTTATCCAGTATAAAGCAGTCATTATTACTTTGTCATCATGGAATGCAAAAGGTTTAACCAAACTAGATTTTGACCTTGCAAAGCAATTTGACCAACTATTTTTACAAAACGAAAAAGCAATTATAAGAAAGTAAAAAAGAGAAGCCTTTTTTAGGCTTCTCCTTTTATTTTGAAATGTATACAATGTCCAAATGGATCCTTGGCCTGTAATATTCCATCTTTGTACGTAGCAATTTTGCCAATGTTTTTTAAGCTTTCACATACTTGCTCTTTTTGTTTTTCATCCGCTAGTACAATTGTGAAATATTTCAAGCCAACGGAATTTGGCATTTGTGGTGGTATCCCTTCACCTTGCCACGTATTTAAACCGATATGATGATGATAACCACCTGCGGATACGAACAACGCTCCATTACGAGCTGGGATTGTTACTTCAAAGCCAAGACCATCAACGTAGAAACGTTTCGCTTCTTCTAAGTCAGCTACATGTAAATGAATATGCCCCATCACAGTACCAGCCGGGAACCCATTCCATGCACTTCCTTGCTGCAATAATTCTTCACCGGCTAATGGGTTACTAACAAATGGTAGCTCTCCATTCTCATCACGCCAAACTTCTTTTTGGCGATCATGATAAATTTCAATCCCGTTTCCATCTGGATCAGCTAAATAAAGAGCTTCACTAAAGTAATGATCGGCTCCACCGTGCAGTGGATATACCATCTCTACAAGATGACGAAGAATGTTCGCTAAGTCCTGTCTGGTTGGTAATAAAATTGCGTAATGATATAACCCTGTTCTCCCTCTTTGCTTTGGTAAAGCTTCTTTCTTTTCTTCAATGATAAGGAGTGGTTCTTCATTTTCATTCCCAAATGTAACGACTGTTTTCTCTTCTTTTAGCACTTTCATACTTAATACTTCTGTATAAAACTCTAGTGATTTCTTTATATTTGATACGTATAGATGAACAACACCAAGTGTTGTTTCGGGATGAAGTTGAAAGCTCATCTTGTTATACCCCCATTTAAATTAGTTCTTCTTTGACATTTTCTCTTTTAAGAAATTATCTACAAAACCATCAGCTTTCGCAACAAATAAATAAGCACCCATTGCTAATAATGCAAGTTCTAATTCGAAGCCAGGATTTTTCCCATCTCCTAATAAACCAGCTGACCATTTCACTTTTACAATTGCTCCAACCATAACAAGTGCAAATAATAATCCAATATATCTTACACCTAAACCTAGAATTAACAATAGACCTCCAACTAATTCAACTGTTGCTACACCGTATGCAAGTCCTCCTGGTAAACCAATGCTTGTGAACCACCCTGCAATATTGTCAATTCCTGATTGGAATTTTGTTAAACCGTGCATAAAGAATGTTACCCCTAACACGATACGAATAATTAAGTTACCAATATGTTGATTCATTTCTTTCTCTCCTTTAGTGTTTTGTTATACAAAACTTTTATTTACATTACAAAACATACACTATTTTTTTTTATTCGTCAATTCATTTTCAGTGGGAAAATATATATTTTTTTTGCTATGATACAAATAGTTGTTTACAAAAAGGAGCTTGATTTTATGAATATTGGTTCTGCGATTCGTGAAATTCGTCAACGTAAAGGCATAACAATTGCACAAATTTGTGAAGGGACAGGTCTTTCTAAAGGTTTTATGAGTCAGGTTGAAAATAATAAAACATCACCATCTATCTCAACTTTAGAAACAATCTCCATTTTTTTAAATGTTCCCCTTCCTTATTTACTGTTAGAACAAAAGGATCGAATGAAAATTATAAAAAAAGAAGAACGGAAATACAGCGTATACGGTAAAGATGAACAAAGAATTGAGCATGTTGCGGAGCAAGGTGGTCTCCGCCTATCTTTAGTAGAAATTTCTGCCGGATTCCCGAAAGAAAACTCACCAAATGCTCATGAAGGCGAAGAGTGTCATCTTGTATTACGCGGAAAACTGGAAGTTCAACATGGTGAAGATATTGCAATTGTAGAAGAAGGTGATTCTTTCTCCTGGAATGCGTGCGTTCCCCATATTGTTCGTAATATAGGTGAAGAATCTGCGTTATTACTTATCTCTAGTCATGCTGAAAATCGAAAACGAGTTTACTAATTGATAAAAAAGAAGCCTGTTTCATAACAGGCTTCTTTTTTATTCCCTTATAATTCCATAACTCGTCCCAACTAGTACAGTCTTTTCATGTTGATTGCGATAAACGGACTCAATTGAAACTTTTTTATATCCTTCCATTTGCTCAATATTTGTTAATGTTAATTCACAAGTAATCGTATCACCTGTAAAAACTGGCCTAATAAATTCACTTACTAATTCCCTCGCTATGTAATGTAACTCTTCTCCTACTTTCGTACCAATGCTGGCAGTCAATAGACCATGAACCATTAATTGTCCATTCTCATCATATTCCATATGATGTCTACCTTTATCGCCTGTAATATTTGCAAATTCAAAAACTTCTTCCTCGGTAAACCTTCTTTCATATTTAAATACATCCCCAACTTTTACATTCATTTTTATCCCCCGTTTAATAAACTGAATTTTCTTTTATTTTATCACAAAATAAGTCTCAGTTCAGTTTATATTATTAAAATAGCGATCCTTTTTCTTCACTACCTTATAATTTTATCGATGCCCATCCTTTTTTGCCACTTGATACCCATAATACGCACATGTTCCATTTCTTGATAACTCTCTTACTTCAAAACCACAGCTTCTATAAAAATCAAAATTGTTAGCGGATGTATGCGCAAACCAATCGCCATGCGGAAGCTTTTGTAAACAAAGAGCTACAAGTTTCTTACCTAACCCTTTTCCCCTATACTCACACTTCACAACTAAATTTACTATGTTAGCAACCATGATTTGATCAGAAATCACTCTAACCATCGCGACCATTTCTTCTTCATCCCAAATTGTGAAAGCCCATGTGGAATTTTCAAATGCTATCGTAAATTTTTCAATTTGCCAAGAAGGGATATTATCATTACTCCAACCGGCATCTTCAAATAAAGTTTTAATTGCATATGCTGGTACACCGTTCGTTCCCTCACGAATAATAAGTCCATTATGGTAAATATACATGTAATCCCCCCTTTATTTTTATATACCATTCTCCAAAAAATGCAATTCACCTTTTTTCATCCAACCCGCTTAATGGAATAAACGAGAACATCCATCTCATGAAATGAAGTTGTTTTCTCATAACTAAGCCCTGTTTTTCTAGCAACAAATATTGAAGCTGGGTGGTTCGGATTAATAAGTGAAATTAATTTATTCATTTGTAATGCTTGAAAACCATAGTCTCGAAATGCCGCCGCAGCCTCTTTCGCATACCCTTTCCCCCAATACTTAGGAAGTAACCAATAGCCAATCTCAATTTCCTCTTTTCCATCTACCTTCTGCTTGACAAGTCCTGCATGACCAATTCGTATCCCTGTTTCCTTTTCAATCATTACAAATAAACCGAGACCGTTTTTATAATTTGGAAGTACCCTCTCCTCCAAACTTTTTTTACATTGCATAAATGTTTTTAACATTCCATTTCCAATATAGCGCATTACCTTCTCATCCCCCCATAAAGAAGCATAAAACGGTAAATCATCCATTGTATATTTGCGAAATTGTAAACGATCTGTATGAAACACTCTTTTATTCACTCCCATCATTTTGAACCTCATTACATAACTATATATTTCAAACTACTTAAATGTTAAATAATTTTTATCAAGACGCCACTGAAAAGAAAGAAAATTCAGTCTTATAAAAATGTATTATATCAAAAAAAAGCAGTAGACAAAAGAGTGTCTACTGCATCCATATCATAACTAGTATTAAGAACACTACAATTGAGGGGGTGTAGGATTTTCATATATACTAGATACTTATCCCGTTCTAACGGGCGGTAAACCTTCCAATCTTTTGAGTGGAAAGTTTACCGCACATAAGAACTTTGCGGTCATTAAGAAAGCACTGTTAAGTATTCAAATACACGCTGAGCTTTTTCTCCACCCATTCGTGCATGTTGAAGTAGCGAAATGCCATGCGGGCCAGGTGCAAATAATGCTTCTGGTTGTACTACTAAAATAGCTTGTACGACTTCAAGTTCACCAAGCATAGCCGCTGCAAAAATATCCATCCGAGCGCCCTTTGCCAGTAAATAAAGTGCAATATCTTTACGTCCTACATGGGCCGCTGCTCCTAAGGCACTTTCCCAATCTGAGCCGCCCCAATTATAAGAGGCATGAAGTAAGCTTGGCGATTCTGCCAATAGTTCCTGTACTTTTTCTAAATCTCCGTGAGCTGCCATAACAAATTCTCTTACTAATTCAGTGGTAATACGTTCTTCTGTTTGCATCGCTCTGCTCCTTTTTTAGAAATTCGTTTCGGTGTAAAAAATGGCTTGTCGCTTCCTTGAAAAATATCTACTTCTATGCCAAATACATGTTGAAACATTTGTTGACATAATACTTCTTCTGGTACACCGTCATACTGAATCTTTCCTCGCTTTAATACGAGTAAACGATCACTATATTGAGCCGCTTGGTTAATGTCATGTAAGACCATTATAATTGTCATACCAAACTCCTCGTTTAATCGTTTCACAAGTTCCATTACTTCCAACTGGTGAACGATATCCAAAAAGGTTGTTGGTTCATCTAATAATAAGACATTTGTACGTTGTGCTAGCGTCATCGCAATCCAAGCACGTTGTCTTTCTCCTCCTGATAAGGATTGTAAAAGACGATATTCATACCCTTCAAGATTTGTAACAGACAATGCCCAATCAACAATTTCTTCATCTTCTTTGTTTAAGCGACTACTCCATGATTTATGAGGACCTCTTCCGAACTCTATTAGTTCTTTCACTGTTAAATCTAATTGATGATCATGCATTTGTGGTAACATCGCTAATTGCTTCGCTACATCCTCACTCTTCATCGTATGAATATTTGTCCCATCTAAAATGATATCTCCTTCGCTTTGTTTAAGTAGCCGTGCTATTAAACGCAGCAAAGTAGATTTCCCGGATCCATTCGGACCGATTAAACTAACGATTTCTCCAGCTTTAATATGTACATTCATATTTTGCATTTGAAATCTTTCAGAATGTGCGTAAAACACTTTGTTAACGGAAATCACGTTGTTTTCCTCCTCTATGAATTAAATATAAGAAGAACGGACCACCTAAGAAGGACAATAAAATACCAACAGGCAATTCGATTGGATCGAACCAACTTCGAGCTATCGCATCCGCGAAAACAAGTAATATCCCTCCGCCAAGGCATGATAATGGCAGTAAATATTTATAGTCATTTCCAACTAATAAACGTAACATATGTGGTACAACAAGACCTACAAATCCAATTAAACCAGAAACACTAACCGCAATTCCAGCTAACATTGTACTTACTACTATTAAATAAAACCGACTTCTTTCCACGTTATGCCCTAATAATTTCACCATTTCATCCCCAAGCATTAATACTCGAATGTGTTTAATACCGAAGAAAGCTAATATAATAGCGAATATTGCATAGTAAATAATCATATTTAAATGTGCCCAGCTCACACCACCAATACCGCCAGCTAACCACGGTAACACGGATTGTACTTTGTCACTATGTAATAACATTAATGCTGACGTTGCTGCACCAATTAATGCATTGATTGACACACCTACTAAGACGATTCTTGAAGGCGGTGCCCCTTTTTGCCACGATAAAGCATAAATGACCATCGCTGTTATGAAAGCTCCTAAAAACGCTCCTAGCGGTAAAAAAGCCATGTGCTGAGGAAATAGAATCATAATTACAATTGCTACAAGACCCGCTCCAGATGAAACCCCGATAATTCCAGGGTCTGCAAGAGGGTTTCTCATAACCCCCTGCAGTAATGCTCCAGATGTAGCTAAACACGTTCCTACTATAAACCCAACGAGCACTCTCGGTATGCGAAGATCCCATACAATCCGATGAACTGTCGAACTTTCATCTTGTATCCCTGTTAGAATGTCTCGTAAAGAAAAAGATAAACTTCCTGCGAAAAGACCGTAAAAAAGACTTAGAAATGTTAATACGACTAAAGTAACTGCTATTATCCATCTTTTCTTTGCAAAAGGATGTTCCTTTTCTCTTACTATTTCACTACTCTCCATACTTATCATTTCCTTACATCTTGTATACTTTTATACATGAATTCCATCGCTTCTGTAACTTTTGTCCCAGGATTTGATCCAAATAAATCTGGTGGCAAAATAACTACACGATTTTGTTTTACTGCATCTAAATTTTTCCATGCTTCATTTTTCATCATTTCGCCTTCAAATGCTTTTTTCACACTATTGGGATCTCCATGTGTAATTAAATAAATCACATCTGGATTTGCTTCAATAATACGTTCTACACTTAGCTGTGCATATTGCGGATATTCTTTCATTTCTGGAAAACCAGCTGCGATATTTTTCCCGCCCGTTTTTTCTAAAATATCCCCTGATAGAGATGTTGGTAATGCTGCTAAATAAGTGCCTGGTGCCCCATACACTAGCAATGCTTTAACGTCACTCTTTTTCTCATATTTCTTCATTTGATCATTAATTTTTTGGTTAAGCTCTTTTGCTTTATCTTCTTTCTTCATTACTGTTCCATACATTTCAATACTCTTTTGAATATCTTTTACAGAGTTGGCTGAAGAAATGATTACTTTTGTTCCTTGCCCTTCAACCGTTGGAATATTTTTTTGGAATCCATTATTAGCAACAAGTACGTCTGGCTTTAAACTAGCAATTTGTTCAAAGTTTGGCTGATGTGCATTTCCAATTACTTGTGTTTTTTGCAAATCTTCTGGAAGGGGAATTTTTGCATCTGGACGCCCGACGATTTTTCCTCCTAAAGCGTGGATAACATTCATGTCACCCATACTTAACGTCGCAAAACTTTCAGGAACTTTATTGAATGTTATCTTTCTGTCTGAGAGATCGGTAATTTCGATTTTGTCTGTTCCTTTATCTGTTTTTGTGGCGGATGCTTTTTCGTTTTCTTTTGCACTGCAACCTAGTAATAAGAAAAAAATAGATAAGATCGCTGTGAACAGCGTAATGGATTTTTTCATTCTTTCACCTCTAATTGATAATGATAATCATTAACTACTATTATACTTTAATTGATATAGATTATCATTGTCAATATAAACCGCATACATTTTCTTCAAAAACGAAAAAACGCTACAAAAAGATTTTTTCTTTTCGTAGCGCTCTATTTAACAATTTTCTTCATATTCGCTCTCCTCTAATTGGTCACGCATCGTTCTAACACACTTAAAGAAGAAAAAAGCAAGAACTAAAAATACAACAATACTCCCCATCATAACAAAAGACTGCACCATATCTTTGACTCCGCTTGGAATTAATAAACCGATCATTAAAAATGTACTTATAGACAAAAGTACTTGTCCGAAACGGGTATAATCTGCTATTTTTCCTTGTAATTCTTTCATCTCTTTATCACTCCCATCCTCACTTTATCACATTCTATTAAGCTTAAAGACAAGTAAATAGAACCAAACTGGGAGATGTTTTCCAAAGTAAAAAAGAGCCACTTAAATGCGGCTCTTTTTTATCTATTATACGCCTTTATACGCTTCCATATAGACTTCTTTTAGCTCTGAAATGAGCGGCAATTTTGGATTAGCTGTTGTACACTGATCTTCAAACGCTCTTTCTGCTAACATTTCCACAACAGCTTCAAATTGTTCTTTAGCAACTCCTTGTTCCGCGATACTCATATTGATATTTAAGCTTTTTCCAAGCGCAATAATCGCTTGGACGAGTGATTCCACACCTTCTGCCGCTGAACTTGCTGGAAGCCCGAGCATCCTCGCAATATGTGCATAGCGTTCATCTGCCACAAAGTGCTCATATTTTGGGAACAATGCGTGTTTCCTTGGCTTAATAGCATTATAGCGAACTACATGCGGCATAAGAATTGCATTTGCGCGTCCGTGTGGAATATGGAATTCTGGTCCAAGTTTATGTGCTAAACTGTGATTAATACCAAGGAAAGCATTAGCAAATGCCATCCCTGCAATCGCAGAAGCGTTATGCATTTTTTCTCGCGCCTCTTCATCATTTCCATCTTTATATGCCCTCGGTAAATATTTAAATACGAGATCAATTGCTTTTAACGCTAAACCATCCGTATAGTCATTTGCCATAACAGACACATATGCCTCAATTGCATGTGTTAATACGTCCATGCCAGTATCTGCTGTTACATGAGGTGGTACTGTCATTACAAATTGTGGATCAACAATCGCTACATCTGGTGTTAATTCATAATCAGCAAGCGGATATTTTATATTATTTTTTTTATCTGTAATAACCGCAAATGGTGTCACTTCTGAACCCGTCCCTGATGTTGTTGGAATGGCAACAAATTGCGCTTTATTTCCTAATTTAGGATACTTACATGTACGTTTTCTTATATCTAAAAACTTCTGTTTAATTCCATAGAATGTTGTTTCTGGGTGCTCATAAAATAGCCACATCCCTTTTGCTGCATCCATAGCTGAACCACCGCCAAGTGCGATAATTACATCTGGCTTAAAGCTTTTCATCATGTCCGCACCTTTAAAAACAGTTTCATCTGATGGATCTGGCTCAACCTCGAAGAAAACTTCAACTTTCACATCATTTGCATGTTTACGTAAATAGTGCGTGACCGTATCTACATATCCATGCTCAACCATCCCTGGATCCGTTACAATAAATGCACGTGAAATGTTAGGCATGTTTGCTAAATATGCTGTAGCATGTTTTTCAAAATAAATTTTTGGCGGTAATTTGAACCACTGCATATTCTTTTTTCTATTTGCCAGCCTTTTTATATTTAATAAATGAGTCGCTGTTACGTTTTGGGAAACTGAGTTTTTCCCGTAGGAACCACAACCAAGCGTAAGGGATGGAATAAATCCATTATATATATCCCCTATTCCACCTTGTGATGAAGGTGCATTTACAATGAGACGGCAAGCTTTCATGTGTAATCCAAATTGCTTTTGCACTTCTTTGTTTGTAGAATGGATGACTGCTGAATGTCCTAAACCACCAAGGTTCAACATTTCTTCGCAATATGTAAATCCTTCTTCTAATGAATTTGCTTTTACACAAGCTAATACTGGACTCAGTTTCTCACGAGATAAAGGATATGCTGCTCCGATTCCTTTAATTTCAGCTACAAGCATTTTTGTATTTTTCGGAACAGTAATCCCTACTAATTCGGCAATATACTGTGCTGATTTCCCAACAATATCACTATTTACTGCACATGTATTTTCATTAATAACAAGCTTTTCTAATTTTCTTCTCTCTTCTTCTGTTACAAAGTAACAATTATTCGCAATCATTTCTGTTTTAACATCATCATAGATTTCCTTATCGGCAATGATTGCTTGTTCCGATGCACAAATCATACCGTTATCAAATGTTTTCGATAAAATCAAATCATTAACAGCTCGTTTTATATGCGCTGATTTCTCTATATAACACGGTACATTACCGGGACCTACACCTAGCGCTGGTTTTCCAGTAGAATAAGCTGATTTCACCATACCAGCCCCTCCAGTTGCTAGAACGAGCGCAACACCTTCATGATTCATTAATTGTTTCGTTGCTTCGACAGAAGGTCTGTCAATCCATTGAATGCAGTGCTTTGGTGCACCAGCCTTCACTGCAGCATCGTATACTGTTTTCGCTGCTGCAATAGAACATTTTTGTGCAGAAGGATGGAATGCGAAAATAAGTGGATTTCTCGTTTTTATCGCGATTAATGCTTTAAACATCGTTGTCGACGTTGGGTTGGTTACTGGCGTTACTCCAGCTACTACACCAACCGGTTCCGCAATTTCTATTACTTCTTCATGAGGATCTTCATGAATAATTCCTACCGTCTTGTCTTTCTTTATACTATGCCAAATGTATTCAGTGGCAAAAATATTTTTAATGCATTTATCTTCATATACACCACGACCCGTTTCTTCAACAGCCAATTTCGCAAGCGGCATATGTTGATCAACACCTGCTAGTGCCATTTTATGAACAATGTTGTCAATTTGCTCTTGTGTAAAACCTTCTAATGCTTGTAAAGCTTTTTGACCGTTATCTACTAACGAATCAATCATCTCTTTTACTTCCTGCATTTCATTTACAACTTTCTCTTTGACTACCATGTAAATTTCCTCCTATTCTACTATTCCGGTCCTTATATGTCCCTATAGGTCAAAATAAGTCCCAATTATCGCAAAAAAAATAGAGTTGCCTGCCTACATGAATTTCATTGTTTGTGAAACATTTCACAAGTTTGTTCGTGAGTAACATTTCATGAATTCAATATACATGAAATTATTTCATTTGTGTATGTCTATTTTGTGAAACATTTCACAAAATGATGTAATAAAAATGCACTGCTCTATATTAGCAGTGCATTTTTACTATGCTAGCGCTTGTGCTAAATCTTCAATTAAATCTTCACCATCTTCAATACCGACTGAAATACGAATTAATGTATCTGTAATTCCTAACTCTTTGCGGCGATCTGCTGGGATTGATGCATGTGTCATTTGAGATGGGATAGAAATTAAACTTTCTACTGCTCCTAAGCTTTCAGCAAGTGTAAAGTATTGTAATTTCTCAAGTACTTTATTTAATGTTTCTTCACTATCTACATCAAATGAAATAATAGCCCCAAATCCATTTGCTTGTTCTGTTGCTAATTCATGATTTTGATGTGATGCAAGACCTGGGTAATATACTTTATTTACTTTTGGATGGTTATTTAAAAACTCAGCAATGGCGCGTGAATTCGTTTCATGTTCTTCCATACGAATTCCTAATGTTTTTAAACCGCGAAGTAGTAAGAAGCTATCTTGTGGGCCAAGAATACCTCCTGTTGAGTTTTGTACAAAGTGAAGGTCTTCTGCTAATTGCGGGCTATTTACAACTACTAGGCCTGCAATTACGTCACTATGTCCTCCTAAATATTTCGTTGCACTATGAAGTACAATGTCTGCTCCTAAAGAGATTGGCGACTGCCAATATGGCGTCATGAATGTGTTATCAATAATTGTTAATACATCTTTCTCTTTAGCAAGAGTAGATATTTTCTTAATATCAGTAATTTTTAGTAATGGGTTCGTTGGTGTTTCCACATAAATCGCTTTCGTATTTGGACGAATCGCTTCTACAACTTCCTCTAGGTTTGTTGTATCTACAAATGTATGCTCAATACCGAAGCGGTTTAATACTTTCGTAATAACACGGTACGTTCCGCCATAAACATCATCTGTTAAAATGACATGATCACCTTTTGAGAACAACATAATTGTCGCTGTAATAGCAGCCATTCCTGAACCAAATGCAAATCCAGCATGACCATTTTCTAATACGGCAATCATTTCTTCTAGAGCTGCACGTGTTGGGTTACCTGTACGTGAATATTCATATCCTTGATGCTTACCAACTGCTTCTTGTTTGTACGTACTCGTTTGATAGATCGGTACGTTTACAGATCCAGTTGAAGGTTCTCCTATGCGAATACCATGAATTAACTTTGTCTTTGCTCTCATTTTTTATTCCCATCCTTTGTATATGTCTTTACTTAAATAGCGCTCACTACTATCAGGAAAAATCGTTACAATATTTGTACCTGGTGCTGCTTTCTCTGCCTCAAGTAAGCTTGCATGAAATGCTGCTCCTGAAGAGCTCCCAACGAGAAGGCCTTCCTTTTTCGCTAATTCTTTCACTCGTAAAAATGCATTTCGATCAGAAATTGTATGAATTTCATCAAAATAAGATGTTTTTAAAAATGGTGGAATGAATTCAAGACCAATACCTTCTGTTTCATGTGAACCAGCTTTGCCGCCATTTAAAATAGATCCTTCTGGTTCTACAATAACCGTTTTAATATCAATATTTTTTTCTTTTAAATAAGACGCAGTTCCCATAAACGTACCGCCAGTTCCTGCACCCGCAACAAATATGTTAATCTCTCCATTCAGTGCGTCCCAAAGTTCAGGACCTAGTGTTTTGAAATAAGCACGAGGGTTTGCTTCATTAGCAAACTGACTTGGAGAGTATGAATTTGGTATTTCCTTTACTAATTCTTTTGCCTTTGCAATTGCGCCGGTCATTCCTTGCTCAGTCGGTGTATGCACGACCTTTGCACCTAGCGCTTTCATTAATTCTTGTTTTTCAATACTAAATTTCTCTGGTACACAAACAATGACGCGTAAATCATGTTCTAACGCTGCAAGTGCCAGTCCAATGCCGGTATTTCCAGCCGTCGGTTCAATGATTGTTCCGCCCTCTGCAACAAGCCCTTTTTCTAACGCATCTTCGATTAATTCTCTTCCTAAACGATCCTTAACGCTTCCGCCTGGGTTGTAAAATTCAAGCTTTGCAAATAAACGGACTCCTTTCGGAAGTGAAAAACGAGTAATTTCTACGATTGGTGTATGGCCAATCAACTCATGAACTCCACGATATACATTCATCGTGTTCTCCCCCTTATTTGCCAATAAAGAAAAGGCAACTGTATGTATTTTCTTTATATGAGACAGTTGCCTTTTTGTTACATTACTTTAACTCTTCTAGCACTTTTACGATAAAGTTTGTAGAATGAAGAGCTGCTTGATCTAAAAATTGATCAAATGAAACATTTGATTCTTTACCAGCAATATCAGAAAGTGCACGAATAATAACAAACGGAACTTCATATTGGTGGCATACTTGTGCAACAGCTGCTGCTTCCATTTCTACTGCATAAAGATCTTCAAATTTATCACGAATGGCTGCAACGCGGTTCGGATCACTCATAAATGAATCGCCTGTTGCAATCATACCTTTTACAACTTGAATACTTTCTTCTGATTGCATACATTTTTCAGCTAATGCAACTAATGCCTCATCAGCTTTAAATCCAGGTGGCATTCCAGGTACTTGACCATATTCGTAATTAAATGCAGTTACATCTACGTCATGGTGACGAACTTCTGTTGAAATAACTACATCTCCAACATTTAGAGAATGATGGAATCCACCAGCTGAACCAGTGTTGATTACTTTTTCAGGCTTATATTTTTCTAATAAAATTGTCGTTGACATCGCTGCATTTACTTTACCAATACCAGACTTTAACAAGATTACTTCATGTCCTGCCAATAGCCCTTTCGTAAATTCACAACCTGCAACAGTTTCTGTTTCTGCTTGTTCTAATTTGTCACGTAAAATACGTACTTCTTCTTCCATTGCTCCAATTACAGCAATTCTCAATCTAATCCCTCTTTCTATTGCTTAGTTGCCTCCATTACCCAAACGAAATGATTTAATCTCGTAAACGTTACATGGAAGCCATTGTTTTCAAAAATAGATTGCATGATCGGAATACGTGTATAGTATTCTGTTTGCAAATCGTTTGCTAACTGATGGAAACCTCTTTGTTTTGCTGTTTCAACAGTCTTATCATATGCATCTTGATCTGCAAATATCGTATCAGCAAACACTATTTTACCACCTTTGTTTAGCAATTGACTATACTTCGCAATCGCTACGTCTTTTTCATCATCTGTTAAATGATGAAATGCGTAAGTGCTCACGATAGTATCGATTGAATTCGGGACTTCAAATGATAGAAAATCACCTTCTGTAATTGAAAATTCTTTTGGTAATTTCTCTTTTGCAATTGTACGCATTTCGCGTGACGGTTCTATACCGTAAACTGTGCGACCAGCAAGTAATAATTTATTTGTTAAGTTGCCAGTACCAACACCAAATTCTAATACGTTGCCAAATGACTTGTTAACTACATCCTCTAAAATGTCCTCATAATGGGCGAAAACTTCTTTATATTGTATATCTTCGCCTTGTACAAATGAGTCGTACGTATGAGCCCATTCATCAAATAAACCATTAAATTCTGTTCCCATAAAAATTCCCCTTTTTCTTATCGGTTTTATCAGTATAATATGCCCTCTTTCTAAAAATGTCAATTGAAATGTACGTAGTATTTCCTTCTTTTCTTTGTTACACTATAGGTGATTACATAGGAGAGGGGTCGTCTTCGTGTCATTTACCTTTGAAATGTTAGAAGATAAAGTAGAGTTTTTTGAAGCGGCGGACTTAGCTTCTTTAGAAAAAAAAATTAGTGAGCAAATTGATAATAATAAAGCACTTATGCTCGAAGTACATCACATCTCGCATCAAATGGTTATGGATCCTGAAAGAAAAAGACCTTATTATAGTGCGGTTGTTCATTTTAAATTAAAGAAATTACGCTAACTAAAAAAGAGAGGCTCATAAGAGCCTCTCTTTTTTAGTTTAGAGTTTGAACGAGTACCGGTTTCCAGCCCTCATTTTCTACCCAATCAATATTTACATAATATTTTTTACCTGATTGCTTATCTTGGACATTACCGTACGCTTTATTCTTACCGTTATTTCCGATTCTATGAATAACTAATTGCTCTACTGGAACGTCAATTGCAGTGGAAATCGCTTGATTCATTTCATTCCAATCTGCTGTACCTTTTTTAAACGTCATCGCAGGTGTTCCACCTTGCTGCGTACCTACTGGCTTCCAAGAGGATTTCGTATACGCATCTGTTGCCTTTGGCTGTGTTTTTTCAGCTGGTTCTTTCTCGTTAGCTTTCGCTTCTTCTTCAGCTTTTTTCTTTTCTTCTTCAGCTTTTTTCTTTTCTTCTTCAGCCTTTAGCTTCTCTTCTTCCTTCTTCTTAGCCTCTGCTTTCTCTTGCTCGTTCTTCTTCGTCTCTTCTTTACCTTTAGCTTTCTCAACTTTATTCTCTTTTGTTGTTTGCTGAGTTACTTTTTTATCACTAGAAGACGCTTGCTCTTTTGTACCAGGAACAAACAATTGATATGCTACAATAGCTACTGCTACTAATACAATAGCAATCGCAATATTTAAAACACCGTTTTGACGACGTTTTTGTTGTTTCTGTTGAAATCTAGATCCTCCTGCCATTCTTCAAACCTCCATGCAGTTTTTCATACTTGCTATTGTAACATTAAATCCAGAAAGGTTGAACATTTACAATAATATTTTCACGAAATGAAAACATTTCATAAATAATTGCAAGATTACTTTTCAATTTCTAATTGATGAATTGCTTCTACCATTTCTGCAAAAGCTGGTGTAACTACATTTACGTTATCTGTTTCTATATCAACTACAACTAAAGCATATCTTGGGTTTTCATATGGAAAATAACCTGCAAACCAGCGATTCACCTTCTCTCCTTTTCCTGTTTGTGCCGTCCCAGATTTTCCAGCGACAGTTAGTTGCAACGAACGGAATGCGGTTCCCGTTCCTTTCTCCATCGTTACAACGCCTCTTAACAACTGTTGTAATTTTTTCATCGTTTCATAAGAAAGCTGTTTCCCATTTAATTTATGATTTTCAAATATAAAAAAGTCGGTTCCATTTTTATACACTATTTTTTTCACAGCTTTCACTTCCATCTTCTCTCCACCTCTAGCAATTGTCGCCATCATATTCGCTATAGCTAGAGGTGACACACGTACATCTTTTTGTCCGACCATCGTTTGAGCAATCGCTTTTCTACTATCTTTATTTTCTTCGCTCCCCCAAATAACAGCACTCTTTTCTTCTGGCAATTGCTCAAATTCTGGTGTATGAAATACCGAACCTTTCCACCCTACCTTCTTACTTGCTCCTAAGGCCTCTAAATACGTTTCTAACACATCCCTATCCTTTTGCATTAGTTCATCACCTAATACGGCAAACGTTCGATTACAGCTTCTAGCAAAGCTTTCCTTAAAGTTTAATGACCCCATCATAACTTGTGGAAGATTTTCACCGTATAAATCCGTATTGCAGTTAAATGTACGATTAAACCGCACCAAATTCTCATCAATTACCGCTGCTGCAACTACTGTTTTAAAAACAGACCCCGGAAAATGAGGAGTTAACATTTGATTTTCAAGTGTAGCTTTATATATCCTCCTATCATTCATCTGTAAAGAAGGCCTACTTACCATTGCTAAAACTTCACTATTCTTTATGTCTAGTAATACTAACCCACCTTTTTTTATTCCATTTTCATCTATAATCCTCTCTGCTCGTCGTTGCAACGTTTTATGTATTGTTGTTTGAATAGTAACTGGATAAAACGGATTTCCTGGTGAAGTGTATTTCGCCTGTTTCCCGAAAATCGGTTCTCCCTGTCGATCCACTTGATATAGTACTTTCGCTTCTCCATCAGTCAGTAAAAATTCATCAAATGATTGTTGCAATCCAGAAATACCAATTGGCGTTTGTTTCGAAGTTTTTTTCATTTCTCCATAACGCTTTTGAAATTCCTGCTCATTCTCTCCCACATCACCAATTAAATGACTTGCCTCTCCCGTTTGCTTCAGTCGAACTTCTGCTGCTACAATACCTAAAATATCTAATTGATTTACCTTCTCCATCTGCTCGAGCGTTAATTGAAATGGGATATTCCCCCTTCGTAATATAAATGCTTGATTCTTATTTTTCATTTGCAGTCTTATTTCTTGTCTCGACACACCAATGATATGCGCAATTTTCTCTAACATGTCATTTTTTATTTGTAAAAATGGAAAAACAATTAAGACTGGATATTTCTCTTCACCAATTTCCTTACCATTTCGATCTGTAAAATGCCCTCTTCCATTATCTACTGTAAGTGATTGTGTTCGTTGCGTAACACTTTTTTCAATCAAATTGATATTTCGATCAGTAAAGGATTCCGTATCAATAATCTGTATTTGGATTAAACGACAAAGTAATAAAAAAATCACACCCATAAAACAAATTAAAACAATTATAATTCTCCGTTTCATTTTCATAAAAAACACCTCGTCTATTGTAGTTTAGACGAGGTGTTTCACCTTTTATACAAATAAAAAATCACTCGTTTTCACACGAGTGATTTTTACGTTATTTTACAGAGATAATCTCTACTTGCATTTCTCCACCTGGTGTTTGGATTGCTACCTTCTCACCAATTTGCTTACCTAATAAGCTTTTTGCGATTGGAGAATCGTTAGAAATTCTTCCTTCAAATGGATCAGCTTCTGCGCTACCTACGATTGTGTACGATTCTTCGTCTCCACCTGGTAACTCTTTAAATGTTACTGTTTTACCTAATGTTACAACTGTAGACTCTTCACCATTGTCTTCAATGATAACCGCATTACGGATCATATTTTCAAGTTGTGTAATGCGTCCTTCTACGAATGCTTGCTCATCTTTCGCTGCATCATACTCAGAGTTCTCAGAAAGATCTCCGAAGCTACGTGCGATCTTAATACGCTCTACAACTTCTTTACGTCTTACTGTTTTTAATTGTTCAACTTCGTTCTCTAGTTTTTGCTTACCCTCTTGCGTCATAGGGTATGTTTTTTCTGTTGCCATGTTTTCCACTCCTTTTATATACCAATCCCCTGAAAAAAAGAGGAGTTCCATATGAAAACTCCTCCGCTTATATATAGCGGAGGTTTCTAGCACACGTGCACTAGTGGAGTTGTCACATACAACCCCTTATTCTCCAATTCTTCCTTATATAAAGAAGGTATGTATGGAAAGTTGATATAAATATGCCCTCACCTATTGGTAGGTGAGGTTTCATGTTTCATTGTATTCGATAAGAAGGGAAAAAATCCCTTCCTAACGTATATCTTTTACTATGCTATTACAAATTTACTTTTTGTTCAAGAATTGTTGCAATTTTTGTAACCATAATATCAATTGCAACATGGTTTTGTCCACCTTCAGGGATAATAATATCCGCAAATTTCTTAGAAGGCTCAATAAATTGATTATGCATTGGTCGTACAACGTTTACGTATTGGTCAATAACTGAATCCATTGTACGACCGCGCTCTTCAATATCGCGCTGCATGCGGCGTAAAATACGAAGGTCCGCATCTGTATCAACGAACACCTTAATATCCATTAACTCACAAAGACGTGGGTCTTCTAAAATAAGAATTCCTTCTAAAATAATTACATCTTTCGGCTCAACTGGAATAATTTTTTCTGAACGCGTATGCAATGTATAGTCATATATAGGCTTTTCCACTTGCTCATATGCAAGCAACTGCTGCAAATGGTCAATTAACAAATCATTATCAAACGCTAACGGATGATCGTAATTTGTTTTTAAACGTTCTTCCATTGGTAAATGGCTTTGATCTTTGTAATAATAATCTTGCTCCAAGATTAAAATGGAATGACCTTTAAAATGGTCAAAAATCGCTTTCGTTACACTTGTTTTTCCTGATCCTGAACCACCAGCGATTCCAATTACAACAGGCTTATTCGTCCCCATTCGACTACCACTCTTTCTTATTGAAGTATGTTTTTGCGCATCATATTATTCACATACACTGGTTGATCCACTTTGAATTTCACGATTTGCAACGGATGTCTCGCTGCATCTAATTCGTTTCCATCCTCATCCCAAATTTTCTCCACCGTCTGCGTAAAGTTTTCTATTTCTGGCCCAAAGAACTCCACTTCATGTCCTGGTTTGAAGTGATTACGTTGCTCAAGCGTTACGATGCCCGTTTCTTCATTATAATCTAACACTAAACCAGCAAAATCATACGTTGTTTTCTTACTATGATTTCCAAACATTTGCTCTTGATGTCCTGGAACCCCTTCAAAGAATGCAGGAGCTGTATCACGATTTGCACATTTATCAAGTTCATCTAACCATTCTTGTTTAAACTCAAAGTTATCCGGATCCGCACAATACGCATCAATTACTTTACGATATACAGTTGCTACAGTCGCTACGTAATGGATAGATTTCATACGTCCTTCAACTTTTAAGCTATCAATTCCAATTTCAATCATTTTCGGAATGGATAAGATTAAATTTAAATCTTTTGGGCTCATCGCAAAGTGAGCATCTTCTTCTTGGAATAGAGGAAGCTCTTTTGCATCTTTATGTTGTGATACCGTTTGAACTAAATCATAATCCCAGCGGCAAGATTGACAACAACCACCACGGTTAGAGTCACGCGCTGTCATATGGTTACTTAATGTACATCTCCCTGAATACGCGATACACATTGCACCATGGACGAATGCTTCAATTTCAATATCAACTTTTTCTTTAATTTCTTTCATTTCTTCATAGCTTGCTTCACGAGCTAATACAAGACGATGTAAACCTTCTTCTTTCCAATACTGTGCTGCTTTCCAGTTGGATAGTGATTGTTGTGTACTTAAATGCACCTCAACAGAAGGCGCTACACGTTTACATGTCTCAATAATAAGCGGATCGGCAACGATAATTCCCGTTACGCCAGCTTTTTCAATCCCTTTTAAATATTCCTCTAGCCCATCCATATTTTCATTATGTGCAAAAATATTTGTTGTTACGTATATTTTTGCTCCATATTTCTTTGCAAATTCAACGCCTTCTGCCATGTCTTCCAGCGTAAAGTTACCTGCATTAGAACGAAGACCAAATTCTTGTCCACCTAAATATACAGCATCTGCCCCATAATGGATAGCTACTTTTAATTTTTCTAAGTTACCCGCAGGGATTAACAGTTCAGGTTTTTTCACAATAACGCGTTTGCCATCGATCACCCGTGAAATTTCTTGTACAGTCATTTCCTACACCCTCCTCGTTTAGTAAACCGTTTCTTTAAAGAAGAATCCTGTATCTAACGGACGATTTACCGGTTGTATTTCTTCTATCTCTTTCAATAAATCATCTTTCACGTCATAATACGCATCACGATCTTCTACACATAAATCAATCGCCTTACGATATTTCTTCGTTACTTCAATAATGTATTCAGAACTTTTTAGGACACCATCAATTTTTAAGCTATCGACTTCAGCATCGATTAGTTCCTCTAACTCATCGATGAAACAAATATCATTTGGACTCATAATGTGAGTACCGTTTTCATCTTCATAAATTGGATATTTGTTATTACGTTCTGGGTCGTATAAGAACATATTCTCTTCATACTTTTTCTTTTCGATGTCGAGATTACGCCCTTGATACTCAAAGTAGTTTCCTACTAGTGAACGCTTCGATTGGAACATGCAAGTCATACCGTGAATTTGTACTTCAAGTTCCACTTCAGCATTTTCTTTTAATTCAGCAATTTCATCTAAGCTAAGCTCACGAGCTAATACAGCGCGTTTCGCGCCTCTTTGCCCCCAATAGTTACAAGTAAACCAGTTTGTCGCTGTCGTTTCTGTATTCCAGTGAAGTTGCATGTTTGGTGCAACTTCACGAACAGCCATTAATACCGCTGGATCTCCGAAAACAATCGCATCTACATTTACCTCATTTAAAAAGGCAACGTAGTCCGTTAATTCTTCCACTTTATCATTATGGAACATCGCATTCATTGCAACGTATACTTTCACACCATTTTCATGTGCAATGTTTACAGCTTGTTTCACATCTTCACGTGAAAACTCTCCTGCCAAACGTAAACCAAACTTTTGTTCACCAACCATTACTGCATCTGCCCCTGCTTTCACAAGAGGTTCAATATCCGCCACCGCTCTAGGCGTTACTAACAATTCAGGTTTCTTCATACTTTTGTCACCCTCTCTTTTTACTTACAGCCACTCCATCGCCAATTGGGAAAATCGTTGTATCATATCCTTCATGGTTCATAAGCCATTCATTGTACGTCTTAATACGACGAATCAAACCACGCGTACGTCTATTTTCAATTTTCTCTTTTGTCGTCACAAGACCATGGTACATAACGTTATCTGAAATAATAACGCCACCAGGATTTAATAACGGTTCGTATAAGTCAAAAAAGCGACGGTACTGCCCTTTCGCTGCATCAATAAAAATAACATCAAATGTTCCATGTTCTTTCACTTGTTCGCCCGTTTCTAAAGCATCACCGTAAATAACAGAAATACGTTCTGTTACCGAGGAACATTCTATATATTCAAGTGCCTTTTCATATCGTTCACGATTGCGCTCTACTGTCACAATGCGAGAGTTCGGAATAGCTTGCATCATACGAATACTAGAATAACCGATTGCTGTTCCAAGTTCTAAAATACTTTCCGGTCCAATTAAACGTAAAAATTGCAGCATAAACTCCATTCCAAGTCGATCCATAATCGGCACATGGTTTTCAGTTGCATACTCTTCCATTTCAAGAATTAATTTATCTTTTGGATCAATAAATGATAATAGGTACTCGTTAACTGCATCCTCCATAATTGGTCCTCCTTATTTACATGGAGAAGTGCCTCTATGACGCGTCAACCTTTGTCTTTTCACACATAGAATGCAATAAAAATACAAGCCAGTTTCACCCTTAGCTTGTACGTCCCGTTTTGATATTAAAAACGATTCTTCTGCCAGTTTTTAACCCGATATATTTTACCACAAAAAAGAGGGATGTGCGACCTTTTTCGCTACCCCTCCCGATTTCATTGTTTTTTCGTAATGTATTTTTGCTTTAATGCATTATGTTCTTCTAATGTTTTCGCATAATACACTTCACCACTTGGTGCAGCTAAGAAATAATAATAATCTGTTTGCGCAGGATCTAACGCTGCTTCCACTGAATGTTTACCAGAGTTTGCAATCGGTCCAACTGGCAACCCTTTCACAACATACGTATTGTACGGTGAGTTTACTTTCAAGTCTTCGTATAATACACGTTGTTTATGCTTTCCAAGCGCGTATAGTACCGTCGGATCCGTTTGAAGCGGCATACCTTTCGCTAAACGATTATAGAAAACACTAGAGATTTTCTGGCGATCTGTAAAGCCAGTGGCCTCTTCTTCAATAAGTGAAGACAACGTGAGAAGTTGATGAACATCCCAGTTCTTCGCTTTCATTTTCGCCTCATTTTGAACAATAATTGCATTTGTTTTCTCAAGCATCGGGATTACAATTTCTTCTAATTTCGTATCCTTTTTATAGAAAGAATACGTTGCTGGATATAAGTATCCTTCTAGTGGATATTTAATGTTACTATCAAAAATTTTATCCGTTAATAGCTTCGGATACTTTTGCTGCATTTTTTGAATAAATGCTTTATCGTTTAATTGACGCACAACATCATCTTTATTCCACTTTAATTCTGTCGCAATCACTTCAGCAATTTCAGTTACTTGCGCTCCTTCTTTAATCGTCACTTTATAAAGAGCCGGACGATGTACGTTGCCAGATGACATTTGTTCAATGACATCGTTAGCATTCATCGAAGGATTTAATAAATATGTACCTGCTTGTAAGCTTTTCGACTTAACTTTCGTATAAAAACTAAAAACTGTACCGCTGTTCACAGCACCTTTTTCTTCTAAAATCTCACCGATTTTACTTGTAGATGACCCCTTTGGAATCTCTACTTCAATCTCTTTTTTATTTCCACTATCAACTGGTCCTAATGCAGATGAAATATACGCATAGACTGATCCACAAACTAAAAGCAGTGCGATAATCGAAATTAAAAAAATGCGCCTACGCTTCTTCTTCACTTGATTCTCTACCAAAATTCTTCCTCCTTATTTAATTGTAGACCATATACACTTCCTCTATACAATGCCCTACAAACATAAAGCAAAACCAATCATTTCTAAATAATTGGTGACAGCTACTCATTTAAAGCCTCATTTCATACAACCCGTCTTATTATACTATAAACAATTAAGTAGTTTCGACAAAAAATCTGTCATTTTGCATATGAATACAAAAAAGGCGAACTGTATACACAGTCCGCCTTTTTATACATTACTACTCTTCGTCTTGCTCATCAGCAAGAGTGTTAAACATTTCTTGTACCATTTCCCACTCTTCTTCAGATTCAATTGAAAGTAATGTTCCGCCCTCTTCTTCACTTTGCTCGTATGCCATTGCATCGAAGATTTGGTCTCCATCTTCGTCTACTTCACCGATTGGAGAGAAGACTACATAAGATTTTTTGCCGAATTTTTCAGCATCAAAAGTGAAAATAATTTCACATAAATGTTCGTTTCCTTTTTCGTCTACAATTGTAATTTGATTTTCTTCCATTTTGGTCACCTCTTATTTACTATCTAGAAATCCTTGTAAGATTACGACTGCAGCCATCTTATCGATTACTTGCTTTCGCTTCTTACGGCTCACATCAGCTGAAATGAGCAGACGTTCCGCTGCCATCGTCGACAAACGCTCGTCCCACATTACAACTTCTAATTGTAACAGATTTCGCAGGTTTTCTGCAAATTGTTGGCACGCTTCACCACGCGGGCCAATTGTACCATTCATATTTTTAGGTAAACCTACTACTATTTTGTCCACATTGTACTGTTTTACCAACTCAGAAATACGATCAAAACCAAAGTGGCCTCGTTCTTCGTTAATCCTGATTGTTTCCAGTCCTTGTGCTGTCCAGCCCATTTCATCGCTCATTGCAACACCGACTGTTTTAGTACCAACATCTAAACCTAATATTCGCATAAACTACTCCTCACGATGATGTTTCAAGTAAGACTTCACAAGCTCTTCAATTAACTCATCACGTTCAAGCTTGCGAATGATACTTCGTGCATCTTTATGGCGAGGTATGTATGCTGGATCTCCACTTAATAAATAACCGACGATTTGGTTAATCGGATTATAACCTTTTTCTTGAAGTGCATTATACACAGTTAAAAGTACATCATTTACATGGACACTCTGCTTTTCATCTTGAATGCTAAACTTCATTGTTTTATCAAAACCGTCCATTTCAAGCACCTCACTTGTAAGTAGTAAGTATAGGGAGAAGAACTTCTCCTCTCCCTATCATTGTACACTACTATCTCTTTATTTTGAAACAGATTTAACGTACTCTTGTACAAATGCTAAAGCTTCCTCAACTTGCGCTGGGTTTTTACCACCTGCTTGAGCCATGTCAGGACGGCCTCCACCACCGCCTCCACAACGAGAAGCTACTTCTTTCACAAGTTTACCTGCATGGTAACCTTGACTAATTAAATCTTTCGTTACGCCAGCTAAAATATTTACTTTATCGTCATTTACAGACACTAATACAACAACTGCAGACTCTAATTTATTTTTAAGGTCATCCATCATTGTACGTAAATTGTTCATATCTGCAACATTTACTTTCGCCGCTAATACGTTCACACCATCAACTGTCATTACTGAATCAGTTAAGTTTCCAGCTTCGATATTGCTTAATTTCGCAGCAAGAGATTCGTTTTCTTTTTGAAGTTGTTTTACTTCAGCAAATAAACCATCAACTCTTGTTAAAATATCTTTCGGATTTGTTTTCATTTTTCCTGCTGCTTCTTTTAATAAACCTACTTGATCGTTCATTAATTCGTATGCAGATTTACCAGTTACCGCCTCAATACGACGTGTTCCTGCACCGATACCAGATTCAGCAACGATTTTGAAAATACCGATAGAAGCTGTGTTATCAACGTGACAACCACCGCAAAGCTCTAAGCTGTAATCGCCTACTTGTACAACGCGTACAACATCACCGTATTTTTCACCGAATAATGCCATTGCGCCCATTTCTTTCGCTTCTTCGATTGCTTTTTGAGAAATCGCAACATCAATACTTTGCCAAATTTTTTCGTTTACGATACGCTCAATTTTTTCTAATTCATCAGCTTGTACTTGACCGAAGTGAGAGAAGTCAAAACGTAAACGTTCAGATGTTACAAGAGAACCCGCTTGGTTAACATGCGTTCCAAGTACATCCTTTAATGCTTGGTGCAGTAAGTGAGTTGCTGTATGGTTTTTCACAACGCTACTACGGTTTTTCGTATCGATAAGAGCTTTTACAGCCGCTTCTTTCGTTAATATACCTTCTTCAACAACAACTTTGTGTAAGTTTTGACCATTTGGTGCTTTTTGTACGTCTTTTACAAGAACTTTCACGCCGTCAGCAAGAAGATAACCACGGTCTGCAATTTGCCCACCGCTCTCAGCGTAGAATGGCGTTACATCAAGCATTAATTGTCCTTCTTCACCTGCTTGTAGGCTATCTGTGTACTCACCATTTTTTACAAGTGCAACAACGTTACTTTCTGTTGCAACTGTACCGTAACCAACGAATTCGCTCGCTACTTTAACTTCACCAAGTACACCGCCTTGAACTTGCATAGAATCAACGTCTTGACGAGCAGCACGTGCACGCTCACGTTGTTTCTCCATTTCATTCTCAAAGCCTGCTTGATCAACTGTCATACCAGCTTCTTCTGCATATTCTTCTGTTAATTCAATCGGGAAACCGTACGTGTCGTATAGACGGAACGCATCTACGCCAGAAATAACAGTTGTTTTTTCTTCTTTCGCTTTTGCAATTACTTCAGCTAAAATTGATTCACCATCATGAAGTGTTTCATGGAAACGCTCTTCTTCATTCTTCACAACTTTTGCGATGAAATCTTTCTTTTCAAGTACTTCTGGATAGAAGTCTTTCATTACTTCTCCAACAACCGGTACTAATTCAAACATGAATGGACGGTTGATATTTAATTTTTTCGAGTAACGAACAGCGCGGCGTAATAAACGACGTAATACATAACCACGGCCTTCGTTAGAAGGAAGTGCTCCATCACCAACCGCAAATGTTACTGTACGAATATGGTCAGCAATTACTTTAAATGCCATATCTTTTTCTAAGTCACCATTACGATACTTCTCGCCAGAAATTGATTCTGTCGCCCCAATCATCGGCATGAATAGGTCTGTATCAAAATTCGTAGGTACATCTTGAACGATAGATGTCATACGCTCTAGACCCATCCCTGTATCGATGTTTTTCTTAGGAAGCGGCGTATATGAACCGTCTGGGTTATGGTTAAATTGAGAGAATACAAGGTTCCATACTTCTAAGTAACGCTCGTTTTCTCCGCCCGGATATAATTCTGGGTCACTAAAGTCATTACCGTAAGCTTCACCGCGGTCATAGAAAATCTCTGTATTCGGTCCACTTGGTCCTTCACCGATATCCCAGAAGTTTTCTTCTAAACGGATGATGCGTTCTTTTGGAACACCCATTTTCTCATTCCAAATTGTGAATGCTTCTTCATCTTCCGGATGAATTGTAACAGATAGTAATTCTTTATCGAATCCGATCCACTTATCGCTCGTTAGAAATTCCCAAGCCCAAGTAATTGCTTCTTCTTTGAAGTAATCACCGATTGAGAAGTTCCCTAACATTTCAAAGAATGTATGGTGACGAGCCGTTTTCCCAACGTTTTCAATATCGTTTGTACGAATTGATTTTTGTGCATTTGTAATACGTGGGTTTTGCGGGATTACACGGCCATCAAAATATTTCTTTAATGTCGCTACACCACTATTAATCCATAGAAGAGATGGATCCTCGTGCGGAACTAGTGATGCACTTGGTTCTACTGCATGTCCTTTTTCTTGGAAAAAGTCTAAAAACATTTGACGAATTTGTGCGCCTGTTAGTTGTTTCATTGTATTTTCCTCCTTAAATATAAAAAACTCCCGCCCCTAATAAAAGGGACGAGAGTTAACTCGCGATACCACCCTAATTATGAATTGATTATTATAACAATCAATTCATCACCTCATGGTGCCGTAACGTGGCAAGACGGCAGTGATTAGCTGCTCTCAGGATTAGCTTTCTGTTACCCTTCATTTAAAGCTTCTTTCAGCCATTGGAAGCTTCTCTCTATAAATGGACTGTAACATACTTGTTCCGTCATTGATTTAATGTATTATATGACTAAATATAATAGAATTCTCTTAAGTTTGTCAATGTAGATAATAATAATTATATTGTACTACACACATTTTCGTTAGCTACATACGCATCTACTTTTCATTTTAAATATCTTCTCTTTTCCAAAGAGGCCTCACATGAACGACCACTGTCCGAATAACCGCTAAAATAGGAACCGATATTAGTAATCCTACAATCCCCGCAACTTCTCCCCCTACTAGTAACGCAAACATAATGATCACAGGATGCATACGAAGCGACTTACCAACGATGTAAGGCGATAAAATGTTACTTTCCAAAAATTGCAAAATAGCAATCGTAATCCCCGCCTTAATGAGTAAACTCGTTGATACCGTTGCCGCAATCATCAACGTCGGAATCGCCCCTAAAATAGGACCAAAGTACGGGATTATATCCGTTACCCCAATAATAATACCGAGTAATAACGGATATTTCATACCGATAAACCAAAAAGAAAGAACAGATACTCCCCCTAATACTAAGCAAACAAATAACTGTCCTCGAATATAACTTCCGAGTGATTTATCAATTTCTTTTGCAAGCATTTGACCCGTACTACGCCACTTACTCGGAACTAGTTTCCAAAAAATACGATAAAACTCACCGTAATCTTTTAATATGTAAAATACAATGAACGGAATTAAGAAAATAATGAGCAATGAATCCAGTACACCACGTGCTGTGCTCATAACTTTATTTAAAAGCGTTTGTATCTTCATTTCTACACCAACGAAAATTTGCTTTACCTTTTCATGAATAAATGATGGGAAATTCGCTGTTTGTTCTGTAACTCCATCCATCCAAGAATCGTACATTTTTGTAAACTGCGGAAATTGTTCATTAATTTCTTGTAACTGTTTAATAACAACTGGCGTTCCTTTATAAATCCCATAGCCAATTCCGCCAAAGAAAAGAATATAAATGAGCAAAATAGCAAGTGTGCGTGGCATTCCTTCCTTATGGATTTTTTCAATTAAAGGGTGTAATAAATAAGCAATAAAACAAGCAATAAGAAACGGTGTGATCGCCACTTTAAATACAAAAATAATCGGTGCCCATAGTGGCTTAATTTTTAAAAAGACGAGCAAACAAAGAAAAACGAGTAACAATAATCCTAAACGATATATCCAAATGATTTTAAGATTCTTCACACGAAAAACCTCCTCCACCTTTATTTTGAAAATAAATAGGTTAGGTTATGTGCAAAAGTTTTAAAATCTTTTTATACAGACCATACTGTTTTTTAAAGACGTACATATATTTAACATAATAAGGACAACCACCCCTGAAAATACAAAATGTCAAAATATAATCAGGAGGGCTCATAATGATTTTATTTATGCTTGCATTATCCGCACTTTTTATGCTTCTTGAATGGATTTGTATCGGGTTTGGTATTTGGAAAGGCTTCTTTATTCGTTCCTCACGAAAAGAAAGAGCAAAGCACTTATGGCATTATGGAATGCTTGGCGTTGGATGTTACGGTTTATCTTATCTCTTCTCTGAAATCGGACTTTTATATTTGCATACAAGCGCATAAAAAAACTCCCTTATCATGAAGGGAGTTTTTTACGCCTTATAAATAAGACTTAATCATCTTACGTGCTTTTTTTACATTGCGTTTTGAGAATACATCTTGTTTGCGAGCATATTGATATGCTGCAGCTCCAACACCTAATGCGATTAATGAATTGCGTAGATTCAAAGTAAATCCCCCTTTTCGTTATCCGATCGTTCTTTCATTATCATCAAATAAATCATCAAGAGAGCTTAATGAACCATCTTCCTCTACTTGATGTGTATGGATTTTCCCCTTTGAAACCGATAATTCGATATAACAATTCCAGCAATAAAATTGGTTGACACCTATTTTTCCGATGTCTTTCCCTTTGCAATTTGGACAACTGAACATATGGCTTTCATCTCCTTACAGTCTCCCAGATTCTATTCGCCATTATGTCCAAACTGCATTCATTTATACATTACTGGAGCCTTTCAACGTTATACGTTTGAAAGTTTCACTATATAATTTCACCTTGTTACATGAAATCATACGGTGAAATGTTTTCCACATCCATTTCTTCACCATTAACCGTCACCATTTGCACTTCGCCTTGTGATTCTTGCAATCGGCCAGCTAAAGTCGTTTGACGCATTGCATCATCAAGGCGATTCACACCGGATTGAAAAGCTGCTTCCTCCCCGCAAATAATAAGGAATTTCTTACTTCTTGTAATACCCGTGTAAATTAAATTACGACGTAACATACGGTTGTAGCTTTTTACAATCGGCATAATAACAATCGGAAATTCACTACCTTGTGATTTATGAATCGAGCAGCAATATGCATGTGTAATTTGATTTAAATCTGGCTTTGTATACGTTACTTCAATCCCATCAAATGAAACGATAATCATATCTTGTTGCTCAACGTTTTCTTTCGCATAAAACACCGAAACGATTTCTCCGATATCACCATTAAACACCTGGCTCTCTGGCTGATTAACGAGTTGCAGTACTTTATCTCCTCTGCGGTATACAACATCACCGTATGCAATTTCTTTACTTTTTTCCCTTTTCGGATTAAACACTTCTTGGAGAGCTTCATTTAACACATTAATACCTGCCGGTCCGCGGTACATAGGTGCCAATACTTGTACATCTCTTGCGCTAAATCCTTTTGTCTTAGCATTTTCACATACTTTTTTTACAACTTCAACGATTTGAGCGCCTGTACAAGAAATAAAGGAACGATCCTTTTTATTTTGTGCTAAATCTGGCGGAAGCGCACCACCTTTTATCGCATGGGCAAGCTGAATAACAGATGACCCTTCCGCTTGACGATAAATTTCTGTAAGCTTGACCGTTGGAACTGCACCTGCATTCAATAAGTCTTTTAGCACTTGTCCAGGCCCTACAGATGGCAACTGATCTTCATCACCTACAACGATAACTTGAATATTTGTCGGAAGCGACTTAAACAGCTGATTTGCAAGCCAAATGTCAACCATTGAAAACTCATCAATAATGAGTAACTTTCCTTGTACCGGATTGGTTTCATTACGCTGGAAAGACCCTTCTGGCGTCCAACCGAGCAGACGATGAATTGTGCACGCCGGAAGCCACGTCGATTCACTCATTCGCTTCGCTGCTCTTCCAGTTGGAGCCGTTAATAAAATCGGAAATGGATTATCATCACTATATTCATTCGGATTTAATGATACTCCGTGAAGTGATGCATACATTTCAACAATTCCTTTAATAACTGTTGTTTTCCCCGTTCCTGGTCCACCTGTTAATAACATCATCGGCTTATGAAGTGCAGTTTGAACTGCTTCTTGCTGAAGCGGCGCATACTGCACCTTTAGCTGTTCTTCAATTTCTCCTAATGTTTTTAACACTTCTGCTTCAGGGAATGCAGGGGTTTCTTCTTGATTCATAAGACGACGAATTGACTTTACAACGCCTTTCTCAGAATAGAATAAAGAAGCTAAATACACTCGCTCTTCTTCTATAATGACTTTCCCTTCGCTTTGCATCATTTCAACGCAACCTACAATATCCTCCTCAGTCACTCTGCCTTCTTGATTATTTAAAAGTGACATTGTTTCTCTTACAAGCTGACCTTTTTCCATATACACGTGACCGAGTTGTAATGAAATATTCTCTAACGTATAAAAACACCCTGCACGTACACGGTCATCGTGATTGCCTGTTATTCCGATTGCACGCCCTATATCATCTGCTCTTCCAAATCCAATTCCATCCACTTCTTCAATAAGTTTATACGGATTATTACGAATCACTTCTAATGTCATCTCTTTATATTGCTGATAAATTTTAATAGAAAGTTTTGTTCCAAAACCGTAACCATTTAAAAAACTCATCACTTTCTCGAGCCCTTGATGCTCAATAATCGTCTCATATATTTCCTGCGCCTTTTGCTTGTTTACAACACCATTTAGCGCATCAGGATCATCCATAATTTTAGAAATCGCATGCTCACCGAGATGGTCCACGATTTTTTCGGCTGTACGCTTTCCAATCCCTTTAAATAAATCGCTCGCTAAATATTGCACCATACCTGCTTTTGTTTGTGGCAGTTCTTTTTTAAACGTTTCAACTAAATATTGTTTTCCATACTTTGGATGGTCCTTAAAATGACCTGTTAATGTAAACACTTCATCTTCATGCATACGGGGAAAATGACCGTTTATCATTACTTTTTTTTCGTCGTATGTTTCATTCGTTTCAATGACTTTCATACTGACAACGGAATAGAGGTTTTCTTCGTTGTGGAAAATGGTATGAAGAACTTGCGCTTTTATAAATTTTTTCTCTTCCTCAAACAAATCCATTGCATGTTGATTTCCCATATTTCCTCTCCTTTCCGAGTTCTTTTCACTTTAATGAGCAGTACATCCCCCACCTCTTTCACAGTCTTTAGATGAGGGGTAACTGCGCATTAAACTATAATTTCACTTTATTCAGCTTCTTGTTCTAATAAACGAATACCATTACCAGCTAAAAAGTGGTCTGATTGAATTTCAGTCGCTTTCTTAAATAAAGTAAGAGCTTTCTCGTTATTTTCTTCGAATACGTACGCAACACCTAAATTATAATACGCATCTGCATGCTCTTCATCCATTTCTAATACCTTTTCAAAATAAGGTTTTGCCTCTTGAATATGTTCTAGTCGCGCGAAGCAAAGTCCGCATTGGAAAACAGCTTCTACATCATTTTCATCTAATTCAGTTGCTCTTTGTAAAAATGGCAGCGCAAGACGGTCATTGCCAAGTTGCACATGCGTGATACCTAACATAAATGTTACATCAGCTGATTGTAATCCCGCTTGCATCGCTTGTTCAAATACAGCCTTTGCCTCTGCAAATTGCTCTTGACCGTAATATACATTTCCTAAGCCGTAATAAGCAGCCGCAGATTTACCATCTAATTCTAATGCACGTTTATAAAATAAAATTGCTCGTTCACTATCACCTAATGCATCTAATAAATTCGCAAAGTTAATGTATCCAAGCGCATCTTTCGGATTTTCTTCGATTGCTTCTGTGAAATTTTTAGCTGCTTCTTCCCAGTTTCCTTCTTGCATATATTTAATACCTGTTTCAAGTTTGTTTGACATATCCTTCACCTCTACAACAAATTATAACAAAGAATGTATTTTCCAAGCGAACGAAAATTCGCTTTATGTAAAAGAAACCTCTAACCGCTAATCGGCAGAGGCTTCTCGTGTTATCCTAAATAATCTAATTTCTTACCACTATGATATACTTCATCAATTGTAGCGCCGCCTAAGCACTCATCTCCATCATAGAAAACAACTGCTTGGCCTGGCGTAATCGCACGAATTGGCTCATCACAAAGAATACGAACTGTATTTTCATCAACGATTTGAACCGTTACTTTATTGTCTGCTTGACGATAACGGAATTTCGCTGTACACGTAAATTCTGTTTCCTTCGCTTTATTACTTACCCAGCCTACATTCGTAGCAATAACTTCATCACCATAGAGAAGTTCGTTATGGAATCCTTGCTCAACATATAAAATGTTTTCTTTCAAGTTTTTTCCAACAGCAAACCATGGATCACCATTACCACCAATACCAAGGCCATGACGTTGTCCAATTGTATAGTACATTAAACCATCATGTTTCCCTTTCACTTCACCAGATAATGTTTGCATCACACCTGGTTGCGCCGGTAAATAGTTACTTAAGAAATCTTTAAAGTTACGCTCACCGATGAAGCAAATACCAGTACTATCTTTCTTCGCCGCTGTCGCTAGACCAGCTTCTGTCGCCATTTCTCGAATTTGTGGTTTCTTTAATTCACCTAATGGGAACATTGTTTTTGATAATTGCTCTTGGCTTAATTGATTTAAGAAATATGTTTGATCTTTATTGTCATCAACGCCGCGAAGCATTTTATATTCGCCGTCCATATAAGCAACGCGTGCATAATGACCTGTTGCTACATAATCAGCACCAAGTGCAATTGCATGCTCTAAAAATGCTTTAAATTTAATTTCTTTGTTACACATTACATCTGGATTCGGTGTACGACCAGCTCGGTACTCATCTAAAAAGTACGTAAATACTTTATCCCAGTATTGTTTTTCAAAGTTTACTGCATAATATGGAATGCCGATTTGGTTACACACTTCAATTACATCATTGTAATCTTCTGTTGCTGTGCAGACACCATTCTCATCTGTATCATCCCAGTTTTTCATAAAAATTCCGATTACATCATAACCTTGCTCTTTTAATAAAAGAGCTGCTACAGATGAATCGACGCCACCGGACATCCCGATGACAACGCGTGTTTCGTGAGGTAGTTTGTTCATCATGTCACCTCCCATGCTAATTTTGTGTTAATCGCTTCACGATTTTCACTGTTTCGTACGCCGCTTTTTCAATTTGCTCTTTCGTATTTCCAAGACCGAAACTAAAGCGTACGGATGAACGTATTTGATCGGAGTCTTTTCCGAACATCGCCACTAATACATGTGATGGATCAATCGAACCAGCTGTACAAGCAGAACCACTTGATACTGCAATGCCAGCTAAGTCTAAGTTTACAAGAAATGGTTCAATATTCATTCCTGTAAAACTTACATTCAACACATGTGGTAAGCGATATTCCAAGTTTCCGTTTACCTCGAAAGTAATGTCTTCATTTTTGAAGACAGATACCATTATATCTTTAAACTCTTCATATTGGGCATTTTTTTGCTCACGAGTTTGTTCAGCTAGCAAAATTGCTTGCTGAAGTCCGGCAATACTAGGTACATTTTCAGTACCAGCACGACGTTTCCTTTCTTGCTCTCCGCCTATTAATAACGGTTCAAACTTCACATTTGCACCAGCATATAGGAACCCGACACCTTTTGGTCCGTTAATTTTGTGTGCTGAAATTGATAATAAATCAATTCCAAATTCTTTTACATCAATCGATAATAAACCGTAGGCTTGTACAGCATCTGTGTGGAAATAAGCTTGATGTTCTTTTAACAGCTTACCTATTTCCGCAATTGGTTGCATTGTCCCTACTTCATTATTCCCGAACATAATAGATACAAGAATCGTCTCTTCCGTTAGTGCCTTTTGTATGTCAGAAACTTGAACACGCCCTGTTTTATCAACAGGTAAATACGTCACTTCAAATCCTTCACGCTCTAACAATTCACACGTATGCAAAATCGCATGATGTTCAATTTGCGTTGTAATAATGTGGTTACCTTTGTGACGATTCGCGCGCGCTACACCTATAAGTGCTAAATTATCAGCTTCTGTACCACCGCTCGTGAATATAATTTCATTTGGACTCGCGTGAATGCTACGTGCACATACACGTCTCGCCTCATCTACCGCATGGCGCGTTTGACGCCCATAAAAGTGAATACTAGACGGGTTTCCAAATGTTTCTGTCATATATGGAATCATCTTTTCGACCACTTCTGGGTGAGTCGGAGATGTCGCAGCATGATCTAAGTAAATGCGTTCCATTAAATCTCCTTCTTTCCAAATCGTTTCACAAGGAATTAAATGTAAAACATATAGCCCCCGTGATTTTCTTCCTCATAACGTACTAAATCTTCTAAAGTTGTACTATCTAATACTTCTTGCACCGCATCACGAACACGCATCCATAATTGGCGTTGTGCTGGTTCTTCTTCTTCTATCATTTCTACAACACTAATTGGACCCTCTAGTACACGGATTACATCTCCAGCTGTAATGTTGACTGGCTGATCAGATAATACATATCCGCCATATGCACCTCGCGTACTCTTTACAAGACGAGCGTTACGAAGTGGTGAAATTAATTGCTCTAAATAATGCTCAGATAGGTCATGTGCCTGCGCAATTGATTTTAATGAAATTGGGCCTTCACCAAATTTTTTTGCAAGGTCGATCATAATTGTTAAGCCGTAGCGGCCTTTCGTTGAAATCTTCATCTATTTGCACCTCATTTCAAATTTTCACTTCTATTGGTTATATCTTATTTATAAAAGAACACAATTTAAAATCCTATGAAATTATAGCATAATATAGTATTATAA
>NZ_JBALMG010000059.1:0-12499 GCF_036963225.1 Bacillus sp. JJ783
CTTTTCTATATTATAATGCAATTTATAAAAGAAGCAAGTGGATTTCTAATCTATGAAAATTAAAGATTTTTTGAATTACTTTCCGAATCACTTTAGTAGTTTACATATCGAAGGTGAGGAGAAAGAATCATGAAGGTAAGAGAAGCAGTAGTAAGTGAAGCGAATGAACTAAGTCAACTGGCACTACATTCAAAAGCTACTTGGGGTTATAGTGAAGAATTTATTTTAGCTTGTAAGGAAGAATTAACGATCTCAGAGGATTACATAAAAAATAACTTTTGTATATGTTTTAGAAAATGATGATGCGAAGATTGGATTTTTCTCATTTTTACATAATGAAAATGCTCTCGATTTCCTATACATTTATCCTAGTTATAAAGGAAAAGGATACGGGAAAATACTTTGGAGGTTTGTAGTAGAGCAAGCAAATGAACTAGGATTGAAAAGTTTTACGATTGATAGTGATCCAAATGCGAAAGGATTTTACGTGAAAATGGGGGCAAAACAAATCGGTGAGACACCATCAACGGTTTTTAAAAATCGCCTTTTACCTCTTTTACAATATCGTGTGTAAAACTACCAATGTCAGGGGAAGCTGAGAATGGATAATAAAAAGACAAAACCAATATATGAAGCGTTAATAAAATCTTGGTCAATAGAAACGAGTTCTAAGTGGACGAGCGAAAACCCGGCAAAGGGACAATGTGGTGTAACGGCCCTTATTATTCAAGAATTATGCGGGGGAGAGATAAAAAAGACGAAAGTAGGAGAAGTGTGGCATTTTTACAATACAGTGGATGGGAAAAGGCATGATTTTACTTGGACTCAATTTCATGAAAAATTAAACTATATGGACGTGAAGTCGAGCCGTGAAGAAGCATTTGCAGATACAAATGACAAACAATATGACATTTTGAAGGAAAAGATAATGAAAGAATTAAAATTATCTTTTGACTCTTAATCTTTAATAAGTTACTATAATGGTGGTAACTTGTTAAAGGGAACTTCATAGAGTTGAAAGGGGAAATACTTTTGAAAACAACTTATGTAAACGCTACAATTGTAACGATGAATGAACAAAATGAAGTGATAGAAAATGGATATATCATTGTAGAAAATGATCAAATTATAGATGTAAATAGCGGAGAATTCGCTAACGATTTTGAAGTGGATGAAGTAATTGACATGAAAGGAAAGTGGCTTTTACCTGGGCTTGTAAATACACATACACATGTTGTAATGAGTCTTTTGAGAGGTATTGGCGATGATATGTTATTACAGCCGTGGCTTGAGACGAGAATTTGGCCACTTGAAAGCCAGTTTACTCCAGAGCTTGCGGTTGCTAGTACGGAATTAGGATTACTTGAAATGGTGAAAAGTGGTGCAACATCATTCTCTGATATGTTTAATCCAATTGGAGTAGATCAAGATGCAATTATGGAAACGGTGTCAAAAAGTGGAATGCGAGCTGCTGTTTCAAGAACTTTATTTAGCTTCGGAACGAAAGAAGATGAAAAGAAAGCAATTGAAGAAGCGGAGAAATATGTAAAGCGATATTATAAGGAAAGTGGTATGTTAACTACGATGGTTGCACCGCATAGTCCATATACATGTTCCACAGAACTGTTAGAAGAGTGTGCACGTATTGCAGTAGAAAATCAAACTATGGTTCATATCCACCTTTCTGAAACAGATCGTGAAGTACGTGATATTGAAGCACAGTACGGAAAACGTCCAGTAGAATATGCGGCAAGTTGCGGATTGTTTAAACGTCCAACAGTTATTGCGCATGGAGTAGTATTAAATGAAAATGAGCGTGCATTTTTAGCAGAACATGATGTTCGAGTAGCTCATAATCCGAATAGTAATTTAAAATTAGGTTCTGGTATAGCGAATGTAAAAGCGATGCTAGAAGCAGGGGTTAAAGTAGGGATTGCTACAGATAGTGTTGCGTCTAACAATAATTTAGATATGTTTGAAGAAATGCGTATTGCGACTTTATTACAAAAAGGTATTCATCAAGATGCAACAGCATTGCCAGTTGAAACAGCTCTTTCTCTTGCGACGAAAGGAGCAGCAGAAGTAATTGGGATGAAACAAACGGGATCACTTGAGGTTGGAAAGTGTGCTGATTTTATTACGATTGATCCATCTAATAAGCCGCATTTACAACCAGCAGATGAAGTGTTATCGCATCTTGTATATGCAGCTAGTGGAAAAGATATAAGTGATGTAATTATTAACGGTAAACGTGTTGTTTGGAATGGTGAATGTAAAACATTAGATGAAGAGCGTATTATATTCGAAGCAAGTCGTTTTAAACGAGGTTTACAAAGATAGGTATTATATGTCGGTTGAAAAAGCTATCCTTTTTAAAAAAGGGTAGCTTTTTTCTTGAACGAATAAATATTCAATAGAATGTCGCATCTTTCTATTGGTATTTCTGCTGCAATATTTGCTGTATTAGGAGATAGTATGACATCACTAAATTATGCAGACACTCCTTATTGGAAAGTGATTAGTAATGCTAATAATATAATTCCTTACAACTATGTTATTTCGGGGTCTCGTATAGCAGTGTGGGAAGGACACGACCAGTCAATGTGTACAAGATATGTAAACATGACCGATGCCGCAGATATCATTACTGTTTTCGGCGGTACAAATGATTACGGGAATACGGTTACACTTGGAACAATAAACAGTGTAGATACAGGTACTTTTTACGGAGCATTGAACGTCCTGTGTGCAGGTTAAAAAGTAAAGTTGGCTTCAAAGGCATCGCCAAAAAGGTGGTGCTTTTTCTTTTGATTGGAGTGGCAACCCAATTAGATACAGCACTTGGAAGTAATAGTGCTATTCGTGAAGAGACAATTTTTTTATCGGAAATGAGTTGCTTTCAATTTTAGAAAACGCTGGTTGTATGGGAATTCCACTACCTTCAGAACTAACGAATGCAGTTGAAATTTTAGGTGGCAAGAGCAATAAGACAAGTTCTGAATATGATAATAAGAAAGGAGATGTTGAATAATGACACGTTATAGTTTACACGGAGGGCACAACAGTATTGTACAAGGGGCTAATTCAGGAAATCGAAAAGAGCATATTATGGATCGTCAGGTGAAAGATGCGGTGGCAGCTAAGTTAAGAGCTTTAGGACACACAGTCTATGATGATACAGACGAAGTAGGAAGTACTCAAGCGCAAAATTTAAATAATATCGTTCGTAATAGCAATTCCCATAATGCGGATTTGGTTGTTTCTTTTCATCTTAATGCAAGTGATGGGAATGGACAGGGTGTGGAAGTTCTGTATTATGATCAGAAAGACCTGGCGGCTAAAATTTCAGCTCAACTAGCAAAAGATATTGGATGGCGTGATCGTGGCGCGAAACAACGTACAGATTTAGCTGTATTGAATGGAACTAAAGCACCAGCTATTCTTATCGAATTAGGATTCATCGATAACGAATCCGACATGGCTAAATGGAATGTTGATAAAATCGCAAATTCTATTGTATATGCTCTAACGGGACAAACTGTTGGGGATGGTGGAGGAAACGGCGGTTCTAATGGTGGATATCAATATGTTAAGTCTGGTGAATTCGGTATAAACTATCTAAATGAAGCGATTCAAGCTATGGTTGAACGAGGAACAAAGGGAAAAGTTGTTGTTAATCCATTAACAGGTCTTGCTTATATCCAAACTGAAGTATTGCCTAATTCAGAACTAGATAAAATCACTTGGTGGATGGATACTCGACCAGGTGGTAAGTGGTGGTATGAATATATTAAAGTGAATTAATAATTGTTTAACAAAAGAATAGTTTGGTGACAAAAAATAAAAGCCGTTAATTACGGCTTTTATTTATATTTTTGAGGATGAGCTATCTCCATTCTCTTTTATTCTTTTTTCGTGTTCTTTCTTTATTTCATCTGGAATGATGATTTCAATGTTACCCCGTATTTTTTTATATTCCTGATGTGAAATTTCGTGACGAAGAAGGGATACTTCATGCAGTCGAAGTAGATCGGTCACAGAAAATGAAAGTAAATGAAGAGAAGTTAAAAAAGTATGAAGAGTTCACTCAAATATATAAGCAGAAATATAACGGGAAGATACCAGTCATTCATTTCTTTACAGTCACCAAATACAGAGGAAAGAAACTGGAAGGGTTAGCAGCTAGGTATGATGTGTTTGTGAAAGTGTATGTAATAGAAGAAATATAAAAAGTGCAAACAAGTTTGCAAACTAACTTGCTAACATCTATACGAAATAGACATAAAATATCGCTGATATGTCGCTTGATAAAACGATAATAATTAAACACTTATAATGAATAATGGTTTATTATAAATGAAGTCACAAAATATAACGTTTTATAATATTTTATATTTAAGGAGCGCAATTCATGAAGCGAAAAAAGAGCCGTTTAATGGTAATGGCACTTGTTACATCTTTATTTTTAACAGCTTGTAATAATAAAGCTAATAAAGGTGATGCAGAAGCTAAAAAACAAGTGTTAAATGTAACAGTATCAGAAGAAATTCCTTCTCTTGATACTACGAAAACGATGGATGGTACATCAGCACACGTAATGCAAAACATATTTGAAGGATTGTATGTGCTAGATGAACAGGATCATCCTATTCCAGCAGTAGCAAAGTCGTTTGAAAGAAGTGAAGATGGTAAAAAATATACATTTGATTTGCGTAAAGATGCAAAGTGGTCAAATGGAGACTCAGTAACAGCAAATGATTTTATGTTTGCGTGGAGACGGGCGGTAAGTCATGAAACAGCGTTTCAATATGCATACATGCTGTTTTATATAAAAAATGCGAAAGAAATAAACAAGGGAACAATTCCTCTCAATGAGCTTGGCGTAAAAGTAATAGATGATTATAAGTTAGAAGTTGAACTAGAACAGCCAATTCCGTATTTTTTACAGTTGTTAGCATTACCTATATATTTACCACAGCATGAATCATTTTTGAAAGAACAAGGAAACAATTATGCATTGGAACCTAGTAATCTCATATATAACGGTCCATTTGTATTAGAAAAATGGAAGCATGAACAAGAGTTTCAATTAAAGAAAAATGCTACATATTGGGATCAAAAGAAAGTGAAATTAGACGAAATAAACTTTCATATCGTAAAGGATACAATGACAGCTGTAAATTTATATGAAGCCGGAGATTTAGATCGAGTACCTATTAATTCGCAAGTTGTAGACAAGTATAAGGGGAATAAGGAATTACATATGTCGAGCGATCCTGGAATTGCTATGCTTCGTTTTAATGAAAAAAATACCGCGTTAGCAAATAAAAAGGTGCGTCAATCTATTTCATTAGCGTTAAATAAAGATGATTTCGTTGCTCACTTTATTAATAACGGAGCAAAACCTGCAAGTGGACTTGTACCAGCTGGTCATATAACTGAAGAGACTGGCAAAGATTTTAGAAAAGAAAACGGAGATCTTTCTCCATATGATTTACAAAATGCGAAAAAGGTTTGGGAAGAAGCGAAAAAAGAACTTGGGGTAGAACAGGTAACACTGGAGTTCTTAACGTTTGAACAAGATAACGCAAAACGTATGGCGGAATATATAAAAGGTGACTTAGAGAAGAATTTGCATGGATTAACGATACAAATTAAACAACAGCCATTTAAGCAAAAATTACAATTAGAACAAACAGGTGATTACGATATATCTATGGTAAATTGGGGACCGGATTATAAAGATCCAATTAGTTATTTAGAGCTATTTACGACAAATAATCCAAATAATAAAATGAATTATTCTAATCCTCATTACGATGAACTAATAAAAAAAGCTAAAAATGATCTTGTGCTAGATCAAAAGAAAAGACGGGAAGCGTTGCGAGAGGCTGAGCGTATTCTATTAGAGGACGCTGCGGTAGCACCGCTTTACCATATTGGTTCAGCTTATGTACAAAAGGATTATGTAAAAGGAATTGAAAAGCATCAATTTGGTGGCGTTTATACTTATAAGAATGCTTATATTGATAATAAGTAAAATTATTTATATAAAAAAAGAAACCTTACACTTTTAAGAGTGAGGTTTCTTTTTTATATAATTTTTATTAAACCGATTTTAATAAAGAATAAAAATTCGTATCATATGGAATATCATCTTGATACATATAATTTTTCAGAACACCTTCTTTTTCAAATCCTAATTTTAAAAGCACTTTATTTGACGCTTCGTTTTCAAGAAAGACAATTGCACCGATTCGTTTTAAATGTAGCGTGTGGAAACCATATGATATAACTTCAGAAACCGCTTCAGTGGCATATCCATTTCCCCAGTGTTCAGGGAGAAAGGCATAACTTATATTTGCTCGTTTATGCTCAGAAGACCAATCGTGAAAACCAATTGTTCCAATGAGCTCTTTCTTGTCTTTTAATTCGATGCCCCATTTAATACCGCTTCTTGCGTTGTAACTCAACTTAAAATTATTAAGGATTTGTTTTACTTGATCCAAATTTTGCAATGGCTTTTGGCCATAATGGCGCAGGACATCGGTATTAGAAAAGCAATGTAATATACTCGGTGCATCTTCTTCGGTAAGTTCTCTTAATGCAAGTCGCTCAGTTTTTAATATAGGAAACATGTCTTCACTCCTGTTCATATGAAACTAGAATGTATTTGTTATTATATAATTTAATCTGAAAATAAAGATTATTCAAGGTGTAATGATGATTTTCAGTCAATGGCCGGGAATCATATTTATTTACGGTTAGATGAAACAGGAACATTTTTATTTCTCGCCCACTTAAAGAAAGGGTCAATTAAAGTTAAAGAAGGACAACACGTAAATGAAGGGGAGGTTCTTGCTCAAGTCGGTAACTCAGGAAGTTCAAGTGAACCACATTTACATATTCATCATCAGAGGCAGGATCCATCTAATACGAGTATGTTTCTTACGGAAGGATTACCGCTATACTTTCGAACTGAAAAAGGAGCGATGATGCCGGAAAGAGGTACATACATAAGTGGTAATTAGAAGAAATTTATTTCGCTGAAAAAGGGTATTCCAAATTAAAATTGGAATACCCTTTTTCATTAACCAACAAATGTTTGATACAGTAAGAAAATATTTAAAACGATAACGAGTGCAGCGATTAACCATGCGATGAATGTTGTTATACGGTGGTTAACGAGTGCGCCCATAATCTTTTTATTACTTGTAAACATAATAAGTGGTACTAATGCAAACGCAATACCGAATGATAATACAACTTGGCTCATTACAAGAGCGTAAGTTGGGTTTACGCCTAAAGCGATAATAACGAGAGGCGGAATCATCGTTATAAATCGGCGTAAATATAATGGAATATGCATGCGAATGAATCCTTGCATAATAATATCACCGGACATTGTACCGACAGAAGAGCTAGATAATCCGGCTGATAAGAGTCCAATTCCAAATAAAGCAGCGGATACAGGACCGACTAAATTACTAAATTGATTGAAAGCAACATCAAGATCTTCAACATGTAGACCATTTTTAAAGAATAGTGCAGCAGCAACAATTAGCATACTTGCGTTAATAGCTCCAGCGATAACCATCGCAATAATAATGTCAATGAATTCGAAGCGGAAAATCTTTTTCTTTTGTTCATCATTTGTTCCGACTACGCGGCGCTGCGTTAAGGCCGAATGTAAATAAATTGCGTGCGGCATTACTGTCGCGCCTAAAATTCCAGCTGCTAAAAGAATACTATCCACACCTTGGAATTTTGGAGTAAACAGTCCTGAAAGAAGAGGGCTTAATTCCGGTTTTGCGTAAAAGACTTGGATACCAAAAGCGATAACAACGATAAAAATCATCCCTGTAATAATAGCTTCTAATGGACGAAAGCCTCTGCGTTGAAATTCAAGAATAATAAATGATCCAACCGCTGTAATTAAAGCAGCTGGTAACATCGGAATTCCAAATAGTAAGTATAAGCCGAGTGCTGCCCCGATAAATTCAGCTAAATCTGTAGCCATAATAACGAGTTCCCCTTGTATCCATAAACCGATGGAAACTGGTTTGGGGAAGTTTTCGCGAGCTACTTCAGGGAGGTTTCTTCCAGTAGCGATTCCTAATTTAGCTGATAAAGTTTGGATTAATACAGCCATTAAATTAGAAGCGAGTATTACCCAAAGTAATAAATACCCATATTGGGATCCAGCAGCAATATTCGTTGCAAAATTCCCAGGATCAATATAAGCAACTGATGCGATAAAAGCAGGGCCTAAGAATGGTAACAGTCTTTTAAATCCTTTTGTTTGTCCACTTAACGCTAAATGAGCGGATTGAACTGTTGTACTTTGAGAAGGGACTTGTTCATCTTTTGATATATTTTTATTCATAGTAGTGTTCACCTTATTCTTACTCATTATTTCAATACATTTAGATATGTTATGTGATGATTTCATTTGAACATAAAAGTTTCCTTAATGCAAATTATATGACTGTGTGCAATGAATGGTGTGACGATGCAAAAACATTTTGGGAGTTTATGGTTGTTGAATAAGGGAGAAGATAATAAAATATAGGGTTGTTTTTGAAATTTATGTGAACATACAGCCTATATTACAGCATATTAATTGATGGAAATGGAATTGTATGATATATAATATATTGGGATTACAACCTAACCGTAGTGTTTTGTTCTGTAATCTTGTTTTTATTTCTGTTAACTTATAGAAAAAATTGTAAATAGAAGAAAATAGGCTAAGTACAATTTTGTATATATTTTCTTATTATATATGTTTTGATATGAACGTTAACTTATACATGATTTTAAAATTTAGATAGGTGGTAGAACTACATTGGCAACTACAAAACCATATAGAGTATTACTATATTACATGTACACAACAATTGAAAATCCAGAAGAATTTGCTGAACAGCATTTAGAATTTTGTAAATCACTTGAGTTAAAAGGAAGAATTCTTGTAGCGACAGAAGGAATTAATGGAACTTGTTCTGGAACTGTTGAGCAAACAGAAAAATACGTGGAAGCGATGAACAATGACCCACGTTTTGCTGGAATCGTTTTTAAAATTGATGAGGCAGATGAACATGCATTTAAGAAAATGCACGTACGCCCTCGTCCAGAGTTAGTTACACTTCGCTTGGAAGACGACATTAACCCAAAAGAAATGACTGGGAAATATTTAGAACCAACAGAATTCTATGAGGCAATGAAACAAGAAAATACAGTTATCATTGATGCACGAAATGATTATGAGTTTGATTTAGGACACTTTAAAGGTGCGATCAAACCAGATATTGAATCATTCCGTGAATTACCAGATTGGATTAGAGAAAACAAAGAAACACTTGAAGGTAAAAAGATTTTAACGTACTGTACAGGTGGAATTCGCTGTGAGAAATTCTCTGGTTGGTTAGTTCGAGAAGGCCATGAAGATGTAAGTCAGCTTCACGGCGGAATTGTAACGTACGGAAAAGACCCAGAGGTACAGGGTGAACTTTGGGATGGTCAATGTTACGTATTTGATGAGCGTATCGCTGTACCAGTAAACCAAAAAGAACATGTTATCGTTGGTAAAGATCATTTTACAGGCGAACCTTGTGAGCGCTATGTAAACTGTGCAAATCCAGAATGTAACAAGAAAATTTTATGTTCTGAAGAAAGTGAAGCAAAACATTTACGTGCATGTTCTCATGAATGTCGTGTACACCCACGTAATCGTTATATCGTGCAACACGAATTAACAGAAGAGCAAGTAGCTGCCACATTAGAAAAAATCGAAGCAGGGAAGTAAGCAGAATTAGCTAAATAAAAAAACAGATGGTAGTATCGTGCTGCCATCTGTTTTTTTATTTACTTTGTATCTTCTTTCTCTTTAACAGCAGATAATACAGTTTGTTTTACCCATGCTTTTCTTCTTTTATGCTGTATAGCCCATTGGTATAAACCTTGTGCACCTAAAATGAGGGAAATGACTATACCGCTAATCGCTATTAAAAGAGCAAAATATTCAAGGGGTGAAGATATATGATTTGAATCAGTGTTTTTTAAAAGGTCAATCATCGTAAACCCTAACATTTGGCCCACCACAGAGTAGAGGGTTAAAATTAATAATAAAAGACTATCTTTTTTAGAGGCGACATTCTCTTGATATTTAAACAAACTATCAAGATTTTGCTTGGCATTCGTATATAGTATTTCAATGTTAAAAAGTTTTCTTAAGCGGAAGAAAATATCTTCACTTTGTGATTGAGATACTAATTCTAAAGAAAAATAGTTAGCTGTAAACGAATTGATAGAGTAAATTAACTTCTCTATCTCATTTGTATCTTGTTCAATATTTAGTTCAGCATAGGCGTTTGCCATTTTTAATAAAACAACTTTATGAAATAAATTTAATAATAAAGCGTAATAAAACTCCCCGTACATTTGACTAGCAAGTTTAGTGACTGCTTGTTCACCTTCATTTGTAATACATGTAAAAATATGTTCTTCCATAATAAAGTAACGGTTAGGAGCCCATCTTTGATAAGAATGTTTTGTTAAATAATCGTGAATATAAGGAACATTATTTGCACTAATATATGGCTTACCATCATCTGATAATCCGGAAAGACTGGAAGCTCGATATACATCGACTACATGAAGGTCTGACTCTTTGTTTATGGATAATAAAGTTTGTACATACATTCGCTGGTCTTCAAAGAAAGGGAATGTTTGAAAGTAAGAACTCCGCAATCTCTTTTTCTCAAAGAAGTTTGTTAAACCATGAAATAAATCACCGAATATAAGTTTTTCTACTTGTGAATATTTTTTTCCATCACATTCAATACAAATAGTCTCAGTCGTATCACTTTTAGTTTCAAGTACACGGAAGCGAGCCGCGAATTCAATCGCTTCTGATAATGTCATGTTAGGAGCGGTTTTTATTTCTGTCCGAATTGTTAAGAACCCAAGCTCATAAGGACAAAGTGTTACATCAATAGAATGTATCTTGAATGGAACGGAAATAAGGTTAGTTGTTAAATGTCCATTTAAATTAAGGTCTTTAGAATAGCGCTGTAATCCTTTTTGATGTTCTGAATGAGGAAAGAGAATTTTATTTGTAAAGGAAAGATAGTATGCTTCCATATTTTGATGTGAAACTTGAAATTTCCCGTAATATGTATTTTCATCTTCAAGATGATCGAGTCGAAAAGGTCGAAAATCATTTTTTTGTAAGAAAGGGAACATATTTTGTTCATATCCAGTTTTAAACGAAAACGGGAATATAAATTGAAATATAGCTGTTGTTACATCTTTTTCTTCGATTGTTTGTATTGCCTCCATCTACATTGTTTCCTTTCCATATAAGCTATAGAAACAACATGCCCAATTTTCCTATTAAATAACCTCTCATTTTCACTAGTTTAAGAATGAAAATTCAGCTTATTTAATAGGAGACATGTATAATATTATGTATACTAAAACTAGTGTGATTGTTTTATGAAAAGGGGGATGTAGTATGCGCATTTTAGTATTAGGAGCTGGTGGCGTCGGCGGATTTTTTGGTGGCCGATTAGTAGAAAAGGGAGAAGATGTTACATTTCTCGTTCGCAGCAAAAGAAAACAGCAATTAGAGGAAAAAGGACTTGTTATTCGTAGTGTTAATGGAGATTTTTCCTTTCAACCGAAACTGATAACGAAAGAAGATAGAACTTCTCCATTTGATGTGATTTTATTTTCAACAAAGGCGTATCATTTAAACGACGCGACCATAGATTTAAAGCCGTTTGTAGGTGAAAATACAGTCATAATTCCATTGTTAAATGGTATCGCTCATTTATCACTATTACAAAAGGAATTCGGCGTGGAAAAAGTAATGGGTGGTTTATGCTTTATTGAGACGACGTTAAACGATCAAGGAGAAATTGTACAAACTAGTGCTGCAAACAGACTTGTATTTGGGGAAATTAAACCTCAAGATTCAGAGAGAATAAAGCGTATTTCTAAAGCATTTGCAGATACGAAAGCTAGTTTTGTTTTAAGTGAAAATATTACGCAAGATATGTGGCATAAATATTTATTTATTACTGTAATGTCAGGTGTGACAACATTAATGCGTGCACCGATAGGACCGATTCGTGAAAGTGATGGAGGACGAGAATTTATCCGGAATTTATTTGCAGAATCTGTGCAAATCATGAAAGCCATGGAGGCTCCAGTTAAGGATAATATTATCGAGGAACATATGAAAACGATTGATAAAATTTCGTATGACATGAAGTCATCGATGCAGCGTGATATGGAAAAAGGTTCGTTTATTGAAGGGAAGCACTTACAAGGATACTTACTGAATTTAGCAGAGCAATTTTTAATAGAAGCACCATTACTAGGAGCGGTATATCAAAATTTGAAGGTGTATGAAGAAATGACATTTAACAAATCCGTAATAGAATTAGATGTATGAAATAATAAAAAAGATAGCAATATATAAGTGTATTGC
>NZ_JBALMG010000060.1:0-9482 GCF_036963225.1 Bacillus sp. JJ783
ATATTATTGGTAACATATAGGACAGTTTGTAAAATTACTTAAGAGTAAATAACAGTGGAGTGATGGAACTTGGTGAGAAAAGTAGAATGGCAATTTGCTGATGAAGCTGTAAATGAAGATCTTGTGAGAGAGATTAGTAATAAAATAGGTTTTAAATTTCCAATTGATTATATAAAATGTGTAGCTGTAAATAATGGTGCCAATGTAGAGCCAGAATTATTTAATGTGAATAATCACGAAAGAGTTTTCGGTACTTTATTATCTTTTAATGAAAATAGTGATGAATATATAGTTGATGTATATAGTGACTTTATTGATACATTGCCTAAAGAATTATTTCCTTTTGCATTTGACCCAGCAGGAAATTTAATTTGCTTTGATTATAAAAATCATGAAGAAAATCCGATTGTTGTCTTTTGGGAACACGAGGGGGCATGGGAAAAGGAAACATTGATGGCAAGCGAAGGGATTACGGCTGAGGAAGCAGAGGAAGTAGCGAGGGGAAATGTATTTTTTGTGGCTTATAATTTTACGGAGTTTTTAAATAAGTTACATGATTAATAGAGGATTAAAATAAAAGAATTTTCTTGTAAGTGGTGTTATTTATTCGTGAGGTCCCCTTGTTAATAAATAATAGTAACATCGAAGACTTAATTTAGGTAAACACAATAAGTACAAATTTGAAAGGAATAAAAAGTGTATGGATACAATTCATTTTTTGAGTGAAGTAGACATGATTTGAGAAGAAGTTAGATCGTAAAAAAGAAATATTAAAGAAGGTTGTGAGATGAAAATTACATATAAGCAGTGGGCGATAAAAAAGCATTAAAGGATAAGATAGATGAGAAACGGGTGTTAACAGGGACAATGTGTATTTTATATAGATTAAAAGGGGTAGTATAATGAGAGTGTGGAAAATTATTGGTAATTCTAATTTTGATCAATTAGAGTGTGAGAATGAGGAAGGGCAAGAAATTTTTAATAACTATTTTCAAGGTCAATCAGTAATTAATACGTGGAATCCATTGCAAATGAAATTATCAAATAAGGGAGAAGTATCTGATTTATTAAGTGAAATACCACTTATTTTTACAAAAGCAGCGATAGAAGTAGTATTTGATTTAATAAAAAGGAAAGTTGAAGTTCTTCCGCTTGTTCATGAAGGATATGAATGCTATGCAATACATGTATTAAACGTATTGGCATGTATTGATTATAAAAATGCGAAACCTGATGATTTTGGTGGATTCGACAAATTTGCTTTTATTGCAGATGAAATTAAAGGGGAACATATTTTTTGTACACTGAATACAAAGCATAAATACGGAGATTTTCCAATTGTATCTGTACAAACATTCGTATCAGACGAATTTAAAGATCGTGTTGTAGAAAGTGAATTAAAGGGGTTTAATTTTCGGTTAGTATGGGAATCCGATGAGAAAAATAATGAACAAACAATAGAAAATAACCCAATGATACGCCCGACATCAATTGAAGATTATAAATTACATATTCAGCAACATTATGGTCAAATTACGAATCATATAGAAGCAAATACAAAAATAATTACTAATATAGAATTATATAATGTCGGTCCAAATGAAACAGTAGATTACAATACAGTAATAACATATCGAAATAGCTATTTCCGTATGCCTATTTCATCAAGTGTAGATAGTGGTTATGCAGAACTTGTCATGCACCTGCCAAAGGATTGGGAAGTAGCAACATCTGCTTTGGCTAGTGCGGAATACGGTTGGCCCTTGCGTTTTTTACGGGAATTTGGGGAAGCGGTAAGGAAAAATGGTTATGAATTAGGCCAGTGGCTTGTATTTCCAAATCAGTCAGCGGGACAGATGTATGAAGCTCAATCAGTTGAAGGGAAATGGGATTCAAATACACCGTTTTATCCATATAGTAAAGAGACGGAATTTTCTGGTGTTATGGTTGTACCACCGTTGCCACAATGTTCGGATGCATTTAAAATGGAATTTCGTGAAGATGGTAAAAAAATAGAGGGTGACTGGCCGATCTATTTCCATACTCTATTACCATTATATAAAGAGGAAATCCAATGTTATTTCAAAGATGGATTGGATACGTTATTACAAAAATTACTGAAAAATGGTGTTGAAGCAGCATGTGATTTTAATCGAGAGAATACGTGTAAATAAGGTAGGAACTATTGAAAGGATTCATAGCGAAAAAGCAATAAGAATCGCTATATAACTTTATTATTAGTATTAAGGAGAATATACATGAAGCCTAATTATTTTTCAATTGCTAATAATCCAGTATGAAATGAAATCTTATTAGGTGTTAGTGGAAAGGATATGGCATGGAAATAAAAAAAGAGTTAGAGCGGTATTTTAAAGAACTTATGAATGTATGGGAGACAAAGTATGGAACATATCCTAAAGTACCGTGGGATGCAGAAATGGATCCTTTATTATATTTAAGTAATCCAGATGAAGAAGGATATGTATATTGGAAACCTGTTGAGAAAAATAAGATAGATAATTTTATAGAAATTCAGAAAGAACTTAGTATGAATATTCACGATGCGATAAAAGAATACTTTAATTCTTATTGGTTCTTAGACATACAAGGCTTTTACGGTATAAGATTAGTTACCCTTGAACCTGTGGAACCGAATAAATCTATAGTAGAATTTATTCGAATAATGAAACGATATGAAGAGAGTCAAGGGAGAGAATTTAGGTATATACAGATAGGTTTTGTCTCTCCGGAAGATATGGCTCTTATTTTTGACAATGAAACAGGACAAATATTAATAGAAAACTTTGAAACAGAAGAAAAAGAGTTTTTTGCTAATTCGCTTGTTGAGTTGATAAACAATTTAACAGTGGAACAAAGATAACAATATGATATGCAGGAGGATAAAAATGATCTCACCTCAAGATTTTTTAGTGAATTGGAATAAAGAAATATACGGTTTAATTCATTATGATGAAAAAATCATTCACTCATTTTCCTTCTCGAAAGAAACGAAAGGCTTCTTAATTAAAGCAGGTTTTCCGGAGTCTGCTCCGCCATTTCTTACATTTGAATCTTCAAATAACGGTGGCGGGATAAGGTTGAGCGAGATACATAATGAATTAGGTACGATGTATTATAAGTTTATATACTTTGGATTTACTGGTAGTGGAAACCCAATTTGTATTGATGAATCTAAATCACAACTCGTATATATAGATTATGACAATGAAAATAAAGTTGTTCTTATAAATAGTACGATAGAGAAGTTTGCAGAAGCTTTACTTGTCTATGTAGAGTTTATAAAAGAAGTAAAGGCTGCCAATGGAAGAAAAGCTTATTTTGAGAAAAATATACCTAAAGGTTTGGTAGAGTGGATTTCTAGTGCCCTTCAAAAAATTGATGCAGTTGCTTTAACAGAAGGATGTTTTTGGACAGAGGAAATAGGGAGTTTTAGTGAATAAGTGTAGATAATAATAGATGGTATTTTTTTATGTGGAAAAAATAAAAAAACAACTAGTAGCCCAACTAAATCTTAAAAGATATAAACACGTCAAGAAGGTGAAAGAATGATACTACCAGAGGATTTTCGAGAGAAATGGGATGTTAATAAAGATGGCCCACTTACTACATTTCATGAAAAAGAATTAATGGACAAAAATTTTTCTGATGAAGTGAAGAGGTTTTTGTCTATAGGAGGCTTACCAGAAACACCGTCACCATATTTAGAGTTTACTTCATCTCAGTCTTTCATAAGGTCTATTACAAATGTATTTCATATGCCAGAAGAGTTTCAAAAATATTGGTTTTTAGGAACAACAAGTTCTGGAGATCCAATTTGTATAATTGAAAAACAAGAAAATATAGTATTTCTAAATAATAGTGATGAGTATAAAGAAGTGTTTATGAATTCTTCTATACATCAATTTGCAGAATGTTTATTAGTATATTCAAAAATTATCGATAAGGCAGTAGAAATAAATGGTGAGGATGCCTTTATCGATAATAATATACCAGAGTGTACAATAAGTTGGTTGAAGGAAGAGTTGAAAAAAATTGATGATAAGTGTATGGAAAAGGCTTCTTTTTGGTTGATTGAAATTGAGAACTTATATGAATAATTGAAAGTGAAAAAGGGGGATATTCCGGTATTTTTATAGTTAGTAAAAAGTTATTTTAAAAGGAGTATGTTGGGTGAATCATAGACGCAAGAAAAAGAAACCGAAACAAATAAGAAAAGAAGCTGTTCAGATAAAACCGATAGTAGAAGAAGCAAAAACACTAAAGAAGAGTAGCAACAAGTTGGTTGATATTCTCCTTGGTATTCTTCTTTTCCCAATTCTTATATGGGCGGTCTTGGAAGGTTCTACAACACAAGTAAGCAAAGGAAAGACTTTCCTTATTATCGTTTTCTTTATCTTAATTGCAATAGTGTTATCTATGATAGGAAACAAATAAAGGGGGAGTTCAGATGTTTAAGAAGAAGGAGAAAAAAAACATTTATGTTAGACTTGTTAACACACAAGGGGAAATCATTCGAGAGTTTGATTGTACAGAAAAAGACTTGCGAAAAGTAAAAGAAAATGGTGCTGAAATTCGTTTGGTTGGAGATAACTCATATGAGATGGTAGCAACCGATGAACAATTAGAAAAACTAGCAAGAGCCGAAGCAGAAATCGAAGCAGAAATTAAGGCATGGGAAGACGCTTTAAATGAGAGTTTGGATGAACGCGAAGAAAGAGAAGCAAGACAGAAGGAATTGAAAGAAAAGAATAAATGGAGTACAAAGAAGAAAGTGATCGTATTTGGACTGATATTCTTTGTATTTATCGGATTACCTATTATCGAGGGGTATCAGAATAGTAAACTAGTTGAAGAAGGTACATCATTAAATGCAGAAATTGTAGGTAGGCATGTAGAAAAGGAATTCATGTTTACACACCCAACATTAGTAGTTGAGGTAGACGGTAAAAAGCATAATGTATGGGTAAGTGAAGAGACATATAACGGAGCAGAGTGGTTAGGTAGACTAAAAGTCATCAAAACAAAAGATGGTAAAGTTGAGAAAGACCCTAGATATGAGGGCGAAGACTTAATCACGAGTTATTAAGGGACTAGATAAGATTCCTATAGGGTAGAAGGAAATGGTTCACTAGTTGTTTTAAATAATGTAAGTGTAAAGGTTGAATTGGAGGAATTCGAACGTGGGTTGTTTATAGAGGTTTCGAATAGTTTAAATGAGTTAATATCTAGTTTGAGGATACAAAAATAGTAAAGTGAAGAATGTTTATATGAATTATAGACCGGCTAGATGGGAGTGGAAAAGTGGAATATAGTGGAATGGTTTCAGTTTGGTTTTGAATTTCTAAATCACTCCAAAACCTTGAGGAGTATGTCGATATAGATTACAAGATAGATGGTGATTCAGTTCATTCAAAGTTTGGGACGAGCTTTGAATTCGGTTATTATGATGAAGATAATATTGAATTTTGTTTTTATGAGAATAATAAAAGGGACGTTGAACATATTTTAAATGATTTTTCTTATAGTGAACGAATTATTCCTAAAATAAAAAAGCTAATAAATGGAGATAGTTTAGCGAAAGATATTAACTTTGCTATTGTTCTTTATGATTTTAAATATAATGAAGCGAAAAGCGAAGATATGTTTGATGGTTTAGAGGTTACATTTATTGGTTCTATGTCATACAGGTAGTTTGTGTAGGGAGCGGTAAATTCATTTCATAAACACATGGATAAACCTTGTAAAGGAGGGATACAAATGCATGCTTTGCCAAATCGTTTAGAAGAAGTTTTGGAAGAAGATATATATAAACGGGAAGATAAAGATCAGGTGAATGAAGTAATAAATAGGTTAGGTGTAGAAGTGTCTAATACATTTAGAGAGTTTTATTATCGATTTGCAGGACCTTTTTGGGAAGAGTACGTTCCTTATGAATTACTTGATATTATAGATGAAGAGAATAATATAGAATATTACACAATGATTGCTCGAAAGGAACATGGATTTCCTAATAAGTATTTAGTTTTAACGGAAATGACAGCAAATGCTGCATTGGTACTTAATAGTGTAACTGATAAAGTTTACTCAGTAAATTTTGAAGGTGGAGATGAATTACTTTTAAATGGAGAATTAAAGGAGAGTTGGCCAACGTTTTATGTGTTTTTGAAAGAATATTTCAAATGTTAAGTGTTGATGGGAGTTAACAATAAGCAGGGACACCTTAGTAATAAGTGTGAGAGGAATGACGGATAAATGAGAGTGAACGATTCAGTTTTTGGAGAGATTGAATATAATTATGCTTGGGCTAAGTGTATGCCTATAACTTTTATAGGTAATGTAACTGAGATTGATTTGATGATAGATGGTGAAGAAGATGGGATGTTTGATGAAGGGCAGTATGTAGCGTATCAATCATTAATAAAAAATTGGGAAGAGGTACAAATGAGTTTACTACAGTCTATATTAGACTATTACAAACAAAGGCGATGTGAATTAGGATATGATGTTGGAGTGCGAGAAAATTATCCATTAGTTGAAACAACTGATCAAATACTAGAGATGATCGGTTTAGAGGGGATTGTTGTTCCGTATGCAGATATTATGGGGGGAAGAGAGATTGGAATTACATTTAAGTGTACGTGGGATATAGAAAATGGTGTAGGAGTTCGTTTATTAAATGAAAAGGTAGTTGAAGTAGGGTATCAGGATATTACTTTTTAATTTAAATACGTCTCAACAAACGCCTGTATATCACTTTGAAAATAAAATAGCTGATTCACTGATGGGATTTATGATAAAGATCAATCGGGACAGTGAATATTTTGAAGATGAAAAAAGGTATCAATCTTTATCGGATTGACACCCTAATACGAAGTTTTTTTAACACCTTACATATTTACGTTTGAAACCAAGTCTGCCTCTATCAAGTTCTTTCTGGATACTTTCGTGAGCATTTAGTAAACTGCTTTTTTTCTTATCACGTTTTACTTCAACTATACCAACTTTTTTTGCAGTTTCAACTGCCTGTTCGTGTAGTGGTACATATGAAATTGCGACAGTGTTTAGAAAATTATTCATAGCGGATTTTGTTCGTTCTGGCGAATCATGAATTGTATTTTTCACCATTTCAAGCATATCGGAAATTTTGCTTTCGGAAAACTCATTGTCTTTACGATTTCCTAAAAGCCAACAGTAGCAACTCCATCCTGCTGACATTCTCAGCTCATCCCCACTTTTAATCCATCTATCAGCAACATCTTGTGCAATATTTGACTCGGATAAAGTTACTGCCACCACATAATCAGACAGCATATAAAAATACGCCCCGTCTATCCAGCGATCAAAATCTGACTCACTCATAGCTTTTGGATCTGCAATAATACCTGCAAAGTACATAGCATCGTAGTTACCTGTGGAGTAAAGTTCCTCAGCTAAATCTTGATTTACTTTTATTTTCTTAGCAATTGGTTTCATAGCGCCTGTAGCCGCGCCGAAAACTGGCTCATGTGCACCGTTAGATATGTATATTTTTTTTGTTCGTTCCTTACCGAGGGCTTCAAGCTCTTGCATAACTGTTTTAAAGTCCATAGCTGTGCACGTCCTTCCTTAATATAAAAACCTTTTTAAGTGTAATTATCTAGTTTACAAGTCTTTCATACTTCTCAATTTTAATACTAATTGTATTCAGGAGGTATGTCTATTTTCTAAAGTTCATCGAAACTTGGTCTGATTTTTGAATGAAATAAATTACATTTTATTGCAAATAAAAACAGAGCTAATCGAGAGGATGGTATAATATAGAAAAAAGTGGATGGTAAAAATAAAATAGGGGGAAGTCGATTGGAAAAAGAACTGAATAGGTTATATAGAGAGATAGCGGAAACGGTTAATGACATGATTCCGGAAGGGTGGGAGGGATTTTATTTTTATGCTCAAATATCAGAAACGGGAGGGGGAACTTACTTTTTCTATAACACCATCAGAAGTGAAAAAAAGTATACATATAGTGTGGAAATTCCTTTTAAATATGAAATTGATGAAATTGAATTTGAAAGAAAAGAAGATTCTTTATATAGATTGAGTAAAGAATTAAGAAATGTTTTCAAAGATAATCAGCAAGAACTTTGGTACGCCTTTACGATGTCGCTTGAACATAGTGGGAAATTTAACATGCATTTCGATTATACAAATTGGTTCGATACAGAATATAGTTTTAGTGATCAGATGATTATTTGGAAATATAAATACTTAGGAGAATTACCAATTGATGAAAATGATAAAGTCTTAATCAAGAAGTATGATAGTGAATTTCTGAATAATCCCATTTAACTGAATGGAAAGAAGAAATGCTTTTTTATAAAAATCATGAGTTTTAAATTGGTCGATAAGTTACAAAGCTATTTCTACAAGATAATAATTAAAGGGGAAGTAGAATGGATAAGATTCAAATTGCGAAAAGAATGAGAGATTCCATAAAGAGTGGTCAATTGGACACGTTAAGAGATTTACTTGAGAAAGAGCCTAAGATGTTGGAATATGTGACGCCATTTGGTACGTGGTTACATGTAGCGACAGCGCATGGACAGTTAGAAATAATAGAGTACTTAATCAATTCAGGAATTAATATTCATGCAAAGTGTGGGACTTTTTCTACAAATGCACTTGAAAGAGCTGCTACGAAAGGATATCTACATATTGCAGAGTATCTCATTAAACACCAAGTTGAAATAGACACTAGTGAGCCGGATCGAAATCCTCTGTTTGCTGCAATATATAGTGGTCATTTTGAAATTGTTAAATTGCTAGTTATGAATGGTATAGATATCACGATAAAATACTCCGGTAATAATATGAAAGATATGGATGCTTATACATTTGCTGTTGAAAGAGGAGAAATGAAAATTGCCGATTATTTAAAGCGTAATTTGAATGAGAAAGTATAATATTTTAATAATGGAGGACGCCATTGATGGAAGTACATGGAATGGTTTCAATTTGGTTAGGTAATATGAAAACGCAAGATCAGTTAGATACATACATGGATGTTACGTATGATGAAGAAGGAGACTCTATACCAGCAAAGTTTTTTGTTGATTTTAATATTGATATGATTGATGTAGATGAGGATTTTATTGAAAAGGAAGTGTTAGAAGAGGCGAGTGATGATATTTTTGTGTTATTAACGGGATGTTCATATGATGATAAAATACTTTCTCGAATTAAGGAAGAAGTTAAATTAAAGAAATCCTATAATTCTATCGTATTAATTTATAATTTTCAGTATGACAATGCCGTTAGTAATTTTGAAGGCTTTGATTTTGTAACTGCTACAAGCTATCTATAGTTGTGAGAAAATCATAGTAAGGTAAGGAAGAATAAAAAATGAATATGTATAGTTTTTCCAATGAATATTTGGTATGATGGTGAATGGGAAAAATATACATATTGTTAATGGTTAATAG
>NZ_JBALMG010000061.1:0-34040 GCF_036963225.1 Bacillus sp. JJ783
TATAAGATTTAATAGAAAAAAAAGAGTAAAACTGAATGAAATAGTTTTACTCGTTTTTCTATTATGCTGGATATTGTTTATTATGACAAACTGTACTTTACCTATTATCTTATTTTTATCATTCAATCATTGAATAGCCCCTGCCATGTATCGTTTGAATATACCTGTCTTTCTTCTCGCACTTTAACTTTTTTCTTACATACCCAATATATAAGTCTACTACATTTGGATTTACTACTACGTTAAATCCCCAAACCTGATTCAAAAGCATTTCACGGCTCAATATTGTATTTTTATTCTTGATTAAAAATACAAGTAAATCATACTCGCGCTTAGTAAGCGAGAGATTTTTACCACCTTTTTTCACAATATTGCTAGATGCATCAACAAAGAGATCTTTAAACTGAAAAAAGTTTGTCTCATTTTGCTGGATACAGTCACTTCTCCTTAAAATAGCTTGAACCCTTGCTACTAATTCTTCTTTCACAAATGGTTTTCTTATATAATCATCCGCTCCTGCTTGTAACCCTGCTATGCAATCCTTACTAGAAATATTGTCGGTCACAATAATGATCGGTGTCGTTTTAACAAGTCGTATTTGTCTGCAAATTTCTGGTCCCGGTATACTTAATGAATCCCAATCCAATATGATAATATCCCAATCTTGTTCATATATTATATTTAAACCTTGGTTTTCATTGTGAAGTTTTAAAATGAAATAGCCTTCTTGCGTTAGACCGCTTACGATTTTCTTTGCAAAAGACCGTTCATTCTTAATTACTAACACCTGCTTCACCGATGGTTCACCTCTACTTCAATATAACTTAGTTAGATAAAAAATTATCCCAAAAAAATAATTTAAGATTTATAAATTTTAAATTCCTAAAAAATCCGTTATAACAGCTTATTAGGAGAACTCTATATAATCTTACAATAGATATGGATGAAAACACAAAATATATGAAGATTTAAATAAATATTATTTAATCATTAAGGGGCAGCTATAGTATCTACCTGCTTATCATCAATAACTATTTCTTCACTTTCTGTTTCAGGGGTACCGCCCCATCCCCATCAACTTAAGCATTTTATAAAACCACAAAACAAAAAGAACCATAACCCCGCCAATCTGGCAAAGTTATGGTTCATATCATACAAAATAAAAAACCACCAAATATGTATTGGTGGAGACGGTGGGAGTCGAACCCACGTCCAAAAATATCGGCACTTAAGCTTCTACGAGTGTAGTCGATATATTAGCATTTCGCGAACTCTTCGGCCTATCGACAGGCTTCCAAGTTGCTAGTCTGATTGTTCTCTTCCTTCGCCCTCAGACGGCGAACTCCGGCGTAGTCCACTTAGTTTGAGTCCCTTACCCTACCACATGGACGATGGAGGGAGGAACCTTTAGTGCAATTAAGCAGCTAAAGAAAGATTGTTTTGTTTGCCAATTATAGGCTTTGACGTTTTAACGAGGCCGATCCCCTCGACTCGCAACCTAAGCTCGAACTATCCCTGTCGAATCCGTAACGTCCCCATGATAAAAATGGAGCATACGAAGAAATATCGTGATAGCTACTAAGAGCTGTTTTTCAATGTGCAACAATCTTACATAAGTTATTATATCATACGCGCGCCGTTTTACAAATGTAAATATCTGTATTACATCTTTTGACGATCACGGAACACGCGTGCAATTTCACGTTTAGCTTCTTTCTCTTTTAAATCGTGACGCTTATCATATTGCTTCTTACCTTTTGCTAAACCAAGTGCCATTTTCGCAAATCCATTTTTTAAATAGATTCTAACTGGAACTAATGCATATCCTGTTTCTTTTGCGTAACCTGCTAGCTTATCAATTTCTTTTTTATGAAGAAGTAACTTCCTTGTACGTAGCGGATCGTGATTGAAACGATTCCCTTGTTCATATGTATTAATATGCATATTATGAACCCATACTTCACCGTTATGTATACGTGCAAACGCATCTTTCAAGTTCACGCGTCCAGCGCGAATCGACTTAATTTCCGTTCCTTGAAGGACAAGCCCTACTTCGTATGTTTCTTCGATGAAATAATCATGAAATGCCTTTTTATTTTGCGCAATAACCTTACCTGTACCTTTTGGCATACAACGTCCCTCCTCTATTTTTACCATTGTAACAAATGTAAACAAAAAGCGAAAGTGGCTCGCTCAGAATGTGAGGTGGATGGAGCTTTTGACCTTGAGGCGTTCTTTGCCTCTCCGGGAAGAAGCGAAGCCACCGAACATTCTAGCCACTGTAGCTGGATTCCAACAAAAAGCGAAAGTGGCTCGCTCAGAATGTGAGGTGGATGGAGCTTTTGACCTTGAGGCGTTCTTTGCCTCCTGGGAAGAAGCGAAGCCACCGAACATTCTAGCCACTGTAGCTGGATTAAACAAAAAGCGAAAGTGGCTCGCTCAGAATGTGAGGCGAAGCCACTCTTTTCTTACTTACGCTTTTTCTTTTTCTTCTTGAATCCTGGTACATTTTCAAAGAATCCTTTTTTCTTCTTGCCATTACTATTACTATCTTTTTTCCCTGGCTGACTAGCGGATGCGGATGCGGATGCGGATGCTGATCCTTTTCCTTTTCCTTGTCCACCACGATCAAACTTTCTTCCTGTGCCGCGTTCGCCACCGCGCTCATTACTACGCTCGCTACGTCCACCGCGTTTCTTTCTACCTGTCCTTGGCTGTTCAATCACAACTGGACGATCTTTGAACTTACGACGAGGTGTGCCTTTCATGCCAACGATTTCAAAGTCGATTGCGCGCTCGTCTTTATTTACGTTAATAACACGAATTGTAATTTCGTCACCGATGCGGAATACGTTACCTGTACGTTCCCCAATCATCGCAAAATGTTTTTCGTCATAACGGTAGTAATCATCTGTTAAATAGCTAACGTGTACAAGACCTTCAATTGTATTTGGAAGCTCTACGAATAAACCGAAGTTTGTTACAGAGCTAATCATACCGTCATACTCTTCACCGATCTTATCAAGCATATATTCTGCTTTTTTCAGTTCGTCTGTTTCACGCTCAGCTTCAACAGCACGGCGTTCCATATTAGAAGAGTGCTCTGCAATCTCAGGTAAGTTTTCACGCCATTTCGCTTGCGTTTCGTTGTCGACTTTACCGTTAATGATATATTCACGAATTAATCTATGAACAATCGTATCTGGATAACGACGAATTGGCGATGTAAAATGCGTGTAGAACTCAGTTGATAAACCGAAATGTCCTAAGCTCTCCGAATCGTAACGTGCTTGCTTCATAGAACGAAGCATAACTGTTGAAATGACTATTTCTTCCGGCTGACCTTGAACCATTTCAAGAATTTGTTGCAACGCACGAGGATGTATTTCATTCGCACGTCCTTTTACTGCATATCCGAAGTTTGTTACAAACTCGAAGAAACGCTCAAGCTTATCTTCTTTCGGATCTTCATGGACACGGTACATAAACGGTACGTTCATCCAGTGGAAATGCTCCGCTACTGTTTCGTTCGCAACAAGCATAAACTCTTCAATTAACTTCTCTGATACAGAACGATCACGCATTACAACATCAGTCGGTTTTCCTTCTTCATCTACTAGTACTTTCGCTTCTTTAAAGTCAAAGTCAATCGCACCACGGCGCATACGTTTTTCACGTAAAATTTGTGCTAACTGCCCCATTTCTTTAAACATTGGCACTAGCGGCTCGTAACGTTCAATTAGTGCTTCGTCTTCATCTTCTAAAATGCTTCTTACGTCAGCATACGTCATACGCTCTGTCGTTTTAATTACACTTTGGAAAATCTCATGCTTTACAACATCACCTAGATTGTTGATTTCCATTTCACAAGATAGTGTCAGACGGTCTACTTTCGGATTTAATGAACAAATACCGTTAGATAAACGATGCGGAATCATCGGAATTACACGGTCTACAAGATATACACTCGTTGCTCTCTCCGCTGCTTCAACATCAATTGGAGAACCTTCTTGAACGTAATGACTTACATCCGCAATATGAACGCCAAGCTTATGGTTACCGTTCTCAAGCTTCGTTACTGTAACAGCGTCATCTAAGTCTTTCGCATCCGCACCATCAATTGTAACAATCATTTGGTCACGTAAATCACGGCGATCTTTTATATCTTCTTCTGAAATCGTTTCTGGTACACTGTTTGCATGCTCCATAACTTCTTCAGGGAACGCTAAAGGTAAATGATGTTTATGAATGACAGATAAAATATCTACTCCTGGGTCATTTTTATGACCTAGAATTTGAATAACTTCACCTTCTGCGCTTAAACGGTTCTCTGGGTAGCCCGTAATTTTCACAACTACTTTATGGCCTTCTACAGCGCCCATAGATGCACTTTTCAAGATAAAAATGTCACTTGTCCAGCGTTTATTATCAGGTATAACAAATCCAAAGTTCTTTGACTCTGTATATGTACCAACTAGTTCCTTCGTTCCACGCTCTAAAATACGAACAATCGCGCCTTCTTGGCGTGATCCACTTGATTGCGCGCTAACACGTGCTAATACTGTATCACCATGAAGTGCACCATTTAATTCTGTAGGCGGGATGAAAAGATCATCATCTCCTGTTTTCTTCTCTTCTGGAACGACGAACGCAAAACCACGTGCATGCCCAATTAATTTACCGCGTACTAAATTCATTTTTTCTGGAAGACCGTAGCGGTTACTACGTGTGCGGATAACAAGCCCCTTCTCTTCCATCATTACAAGTGCCTTTACAAAATCTTTAAAGCCCTCAGAGCCTTCGATTCCAAATGCCGATTCTAATTCTTGTATCGTTAACGGTTTATACGCTTCTTCCCTCATAAATAATAACAACTTATCAATATGTTCTTGCATGATTTCTTCCAAGCAGAAATACCTCCTTTAAACCCTTATATTATTTAGTGTATCCGAAAGATGGGGGATGTATAAAGTGAAACTTTAATCATCTCCCAATGATTTTTTACAGCTTTCATAAAGTGTAACTTTAATCAGTGAGGTTTTGTCCCTCCCCACTGATTATTAGCCCACACCAATTGGGATAATAAATTCCCTTATGAAAAAAAGAGGCAACTAGATCTTACCAATCTAGTTGCTCCAAGAAGTTATATACATCCTCATGTAGCACATCACGTTCTTTATCAAGTGTAATGACATGCGTAGAGTCTTCATACCATTTAATGTCTTTTAACGTAGATTCTACACCGTTATAAATAATGTTAGCACTATCTGTATTAATCATCTCATCATGACGTGCTTGTACAACGAATGTTGGAGCATAAATCATATCAACATTATTGCGTACGTCACGAATCAACTCCTGTAATGCTTTTAATGTATTCATTGGTGTCTGTTTAAATTCAAACATTTCCTGCTCAATTCGTTCTGGTGATTTTTGCTCACGCTTTTTATATTCGCGGGCATATGCCAATATACCTTGGTACATAATTTCTTCACTTTTAATGTACATCGGTGCACACATTGGTACAACACCTAAAATCGGTAATGTATAAGCAAGTTTTAATGAGAATACTCCGCCTAATGATAATCCAACCGCAGCTATTTTCTCGTAACCTTGATCTTTTAAATGCTGGTAGGCATTCATTACATCTTTCCACCAGTCTTCAGGGCCTGTATGAACAAGCTGCTCTGGTGGTACGCCGTGTCCTTTATAAATTGGCGCATGACAAGTATAGCCTTTCTTCTCTAAGAAACGCCCTAGCATGCGTACGTCAGCTGAGTTCCCTGTGAATCCATGTAATAATAAAACAGCGCGGTCTCCACCTTCAAATGTAAATGGTTTCGGAGATGCTAATTTCATCATGTACTTCTCCTCTTTCTCTTCTGTAATCTAGTCGTATTCTTTCTATTCTTAGTGTACCATATTTATAATTCTATAATCTAATTAGAAACTTTTTTTGAATAACAAATCAAAAAAAGAAGAACCATTAGCATAATCCGCTAACGCTTCTTCTTTTACTTTTATAAGTTTAAGTACGTAACAGCAATTGTTAGTACAAAGAACAACACAGCTAAAACAACTGTAACACGGTTTAATACCGCTTCGATTCCACGTGCTTTTTGCTTACCAAATAATTGCTCTGCACCGCCTGAAATTGCACCTGAAAGGCCTGAGCTATTACTAGACTGCATAAGTACCATAACAATCATTAAAATCGATACAATAATAAGTAAAACTGATAATAACGTATGCACTTGGCGTACCTCCTACAAAGATTCAGTTATTTTAAATGTAGCATAAATCCTATAGAAAAGCGAGAGCTATAGAATCACTCTCGCTTTTCTTCTATTACATGAACATCATTGCGAATAACGGTCCAAGCAAACATGTCAAAATTGCTGTTAATGTCATTGTTACCGATCCAATAACACCTTCATGCTCATTATTTTTCATCGCTCTCATAACACCCATAATATGAGACGCACATCCAAAGCCAATCCCTCTACCAACTGAGTTTGTAACACGGCTCCATTTTAATAAAATTGGTCCTGAAATCGTTCCAGTAATACCTGCGATAACGACGAAGGCCGCTGTTAAGGACGGGACACCACCAACTTGTTCAGACACACTCATCGCAACTGGCATTGTCACTGATTTTGGTAAAGAAGATAAAATTAAGCTTTTATCTGTTCCCATAAGTGTGGCGATAGCCAAATCACTTGCAATAGCAACTGTTGTACCTACTAATACCCCACCAGCAATTGGTACAACATATTTTTGCAGAACATGACGTTGTTTATAAAGCGGGATTGCAAATGCTACAACACCTGGTCCGAGTAGCTTCGCAATCCAGCCACCACCACTTTCCATATAATTTTGATATGGTATATCAAGCATTATAAATAAGAAAGCCATTAATGCTGTTGCAACAAGCATTGGAATGGTAAATGGTGTTGGAAATAATTTGTAGATTTTTTTAGATAGTTGATATAATAGCACCGTAAAAAGAACCCAACCGATTCCGATTAATATTTGGCTCATTGTGTCTCTTTTTCCTTTCTATTCGCAAGATATTGTCCTGTATGTCCTGCGACAATAATAATTAAAAACGTACTCGCTACAACTGTAATGAAAAGAGAAATTCCTTTACTCATAAAAAAAGCACCGTAATTCATTAAGCCAAGCGTTGGCGGAATTAATAAAAACGGCATAATAGCAACGAGTGTTTCTGCTCCTAAATCAAACCATTTCACTGGAAGTACTTTTAGGCTAAGAAAAACAAGCAGGAGGAACATCCCAATCAAACTTCCTGGAATCGGAATATTCAACATTTCTTGCACCCAATTTCCAACCATATAAAATACATAAAGAGCAGAAATTTGGACAAGAATCTTTGTAAGTTTCATGTTCATCATCCCTCATGTTTATACGATCTTCTGTTAATATCCTTATCATAGTATAAATTGTAAAAACCTGCAATTTATCAAATCGACAACGAAAACCCACTATATTATACGCTTACACCCTTGATACGACTGCGTTTCCGAATGTATTTTATGTCAAAAACCTTGACCTAATATATAAAGTTTATATATTCTGAATTTTGGTGGTTATTATTTTAATAAAATAAAATCCTTCACTCCATTTTTATTCTGCCTTCTCTCGTCAAACCTCTATTCGATCATTACTACTATGGATATTACGAAAAAATTTTACCACAATTAAAAGGCTGCCCTTTTCATGACACGATACCGATATTAGCTTTACTTGATAATTCTATGTTTACCTACTACAAATCACCAATTACCGTCATGACCAAATCTTAGGCTCAAGGAGCAAGCATCGGTGATTTCCGCTCTTTAGTAGGATCAAGCCCATTCATCAATCGGCCTTCGCAGCAAATTGCTATCAATTTTGATTATAATCTCTTCTTTAAATACTTCATGTCACTTATGACGGACGAACAGTTTTAGCAAAAAAAAAACAGACCGTGATTTCTCACGGTCTGTCGTTATTTTCTACAATTATCGTTTGATGTTGTAGAAAGATTGTAAACCAGCGTAAACAGCGATTTCGCCTAGCTCGTCTTCGATACGTAATAATTGGTTGTACTTAGCAATACGGTCAGTACGGCTCATAGAACCAGTTTTGATTTGGCCAGCGTTAGTTGCAACTGCGATGTCAGCGATTGTAGCATCTTCAGTTTCACCAGAACGGTGAGATACAACTGCTGTGTAACCAGCACGTTTAGCCATTTCGATTGCTTCGAAAGTCTCAGTTAAAGTACCGATTTGGTTAACTTTAATTAAGATTGAGTTAGAGATACCTTTTTCGATACCTTCAGCAAGTTTTTGAGTGTTAGTTACGAATAAATCATCACCAACTAATTGTACTTTATCACCGATACGCTCAGTTAATAATTTGTGACCATCCCAGTCGTTTTCGTCTAAACCATCTTCAATAGAGATGATTGGGAAGTCTTTGCAAAGCTCTTCATAGAAATCAACCATTTCTGCAGAAGTTAAGCCAGTACGGCCTTCGCCTGCAAGGTCATATTTACCAGTTTCTTTGTTGTAGAACTCAGAAGAAGCAACGTCCATTCCTAAGAATACGTTCTCGCCAGCTTTGTAACCAGCTTTTTCGATAGCTTCGATGATTACTTCTAATGCTTCACGGTTAGAACCAAGGTTTGGAGCGAATCCACCTTCGTCACCTACTGCAGTGTTAAGACCTTTGTCGTGTAATACAGCTTTAAGTGCATGGAATACTTCAGCACCCATACGGATTGATTCTTTGAATGTTGGAGCACCAACTGGTAAGATCATGAACTCTTGGAAGTCAACGTTGTTATCAGCGTGAGAACCACCGTTGATGATGTTCATCATTGGAGTTGGTAATTGTTTTGCATTGAATCCACCAAGGTAACGGTATAATGGAAGACCTACGAAGTCAGCTGCTGCGTGAGCTACTGCCATAGATACACCAAGGATAGCGTTAGCGCCTAGTTTACCTTTGTTTGGAGTGCCATCTAATTCGATCATAGCACGGTCGATACCAGCTTGGTCAGTTACGTCGAAACCAACGATTTCTGGAGCGATTGCTTCGTTAACGTTGTTTACTGCGTTCATAACACCTTTACCAAGGTAACGAGATTTGTCACCGTCACGTAATTCTACTGCTTCGTGCTCACCAGTAGATGCACCACTTGGTACGATAGCGCGTCCGAATGCGCCGCTTTCTGTGTAAACTTCTACTTCTACAGTTGGGTTACCACGAGAGTCAAGGACTTCGCGAGCATAAACATCAATAATTGTTGACATAATAAATTCTCTCCTTTTTATATAAGCAAATTATTTAATAATTGTTTTACCTGTCATTTCTTTCGGTTGTTCCACATTTAAAAGTGTAAGCATTGTTGGGGCGATATCTCCTAAAATACCACCTTCACGAAGCTCTACATCATTTTTTGTAACGATGAAAGGAACCGGGTTAGTTGTATGAGCTGTCATTGGTCCACCATCAGCAGTTAACTCCTGATCAGCATTACCATGGTCAGCAGTAATAAGTGCTACACCATCTTTTGCAAGAATCGCTTCTACAACTTTTCCTAAACATTCGTCAGTTGCTTCTACTGCTTTAATTGTTGGTTCCATCATCCCAGAATGGCCAACCATATCACAGTTTGCAAAGTTAAGAATGATAACATCATGTTTATCATTTTCGATGTCATTTACTAAAGCGTCCGTTACTTCATAAATGCTCATTTCAGGTTTCAAGTCATACGTTGCAACCTTCGGTGAGTTAATTAAAATACGCTCTTCTCCTGGGAATTCAGCCTCACGACCACCGCTAAAGAAGAATGTAACGTGCGGATACTTTTCAGTTTCCGCGATGCGAAGTTGCTTTAATCCCGCTTGCGCAACAACTTCACCTAATGTGTTATCAAGGTTCATTGGCTTGAATGCCACGTAACCATCTACAGTTTCACTGAAATGTGTCATACAAACGAATTCAGGAATGTGAGGTACTTTTTCACCACGATCGAACTCACGGAAGTCTTCGTTTGTAAATACACGAGCAATTTGAATTGCACGGTCTGGACGGAAGTTATAGAAGATAACTGCATCATCATTATTGATTGTTGCAACTGGCGTGTCATCTTCGTTAACAATTACAGACGGCAATACGAATTCATCATAGATACCATTTGCATAAGAGTCTTCTACACACTCTTCTGCTGATTTATAAGTAGGGCCTTCACCATTCACCATAGCACGGTAACATTTTTCTACGCGATCCCAACGCTTGTCACGGTCCATGGAGTAATAACGACCAGAGATAGTCGCGAATTGTCCTACTCCTGTTTCTTTAATTACTTCATTTGTTGCATCGATATAACCTTTTGCTGTTTGTGGTCCAACATCGCGGCCATCTAAGAATGCATGGATATATACTTTCTCCACACCTTCTTTTGCTGCTAAGCGAAGAAGAGCAAACATATGGTTCATGTGACTATGCACACCACCATCAGAAAGTAAACCGAATAAATGAAGAGCAGTACCTTTTTCTTTCACGCTTTTAATTGCATTTTGGAAAGTTTCGTTCTGATCGAACTCACCTTCACGAATTGCAACGTTTACGCGTGTTAAGCTTTGATATACGATGCGGCCTGCACCGATATTTAAATGACCAACCTCAGAGTTACCCATTTGACCTGCTGGAAGACCTACTTCCTCACCACAAGCTGTAAGCGTTGTGTGAGGGAATTTGTTCCAGTAACCATCAAAATTAGGTTTCTTAGCTTGTGCTACAGCATTCCCGTAAGTTTCTTCACGTAGTCCGAAACCATCAAGAATGATTAAAGCTGTTGGCTTTCTCATTTTACCGCCCCCAGAAGACCTAAGAACGAAGCAGGCTCTAAGCTAGCACCGCCAACTAAAGCGCCGTCGATGTCAGATTGTGCCATATACTCTTTAATGTTTTCTGGTTTTACGCTACCGCCGTATTGAATACGAACAGCTTCTGCAGCTTCTGGAGAAACAGCTTCCGCAACAACTTTACGGATGTGCGCACATACTTCATTTGCATCTGCAGAAGAAGAAGATTTACCTGTACCGATAGCCCAGATTGGCTCATAAGCGATAACAGTTACTTTAACTTGCTCTTCTGTTAAACCTGCAAGTGCTTTTGTTACTTGACCTGCTACTAGATCAAATGTTTTTCCGCTTTCGCGCTCTTCTAAAGTCTCACCACAACAAACGATTGGTGTTAAACCATGTTCAAATGCTGCAAGAGTCTTTTTGTTTACTGATTCGTCTGTTTCAGCAAACATTTCACGACGCTCAGAGTGGCCAAGTACTACGTAGCCTACTTTTAAGTCGCTAAGTGCTACTGGGCTAATTTCGCCAGTGAATGCACCATTTTTTTCGAAGTGCATGTTTTGTGCACCTACTTGTAAGTCAGTTCCTTCAGTATTCGCTACTAAGCGCTCTAAGAATAGAGCTGGCGAGCAAACTACTGCATCAACAGCTGAAGCTGCTGGGATTTGACCTTTAACTTCCTCTACGAAGCTAACTGCTTCAGCTAGAGTTTTATTCATTTTCCAGTTACCTGCGATAATTGGTTTACGCATGCTTTGCACCGTCCTTTTTCTTTGGCTGCTACTTATTTGTCGTTAAGACAAACTACACCTGGAAGCTCTTTGCCTTCCATGAATTCTAATGACGCACCGCCGCCAGTAGAAATGTGGCTCATTTTATCAGCCATACCGAATTTTTCAACAGCTGCTGCAGAGTCACCACCGCCGATAACAGAGTATGTATCTTCTGCATCTGCTAATGCTTGTCCTACTGCTTTTGTACCTTCTGCGAATGGAGTCATTTCGAATACACCCATTGGTCCATTCCATACAACAAGCTTAGAGTTTTTAATTACATCTGCATAAATTTCACGTGTTTTAGGACCGATGTCCACGCCTTCCCATGTAGAAGGGATAGAGTCGATACCAACGATTTGAGTTGTTGCAGTTTCAGAGAATTCCTCTGTGATTACAACATCAACTGGCATATAGAAGTTTACGCCTTTTTCTTTTGCAAGTTGCATAAATTCTTTAGCTAGTTCAATTTTGTCGTTTTCACATAGAGATAGACCAATTTCATGACCTAAAGCTTTAACGAATGTATAAGCAAGTCCGCCACCGATGATTAAGTTATCTACTTTGTCTAATAGATGACGAATTACACCGATTTTATCTTTTACTTTCGCACCACCAATGATAGCTGTAAATGGACGTTCTGGGTTAGAAAGTGCTTTTCCAAGTACATCTAACTCTTTTTCCATTAATAAACCAGATACTGCTGGTAGGTAGTCTGCGATTCCTGCTGTAGAAGCGTGAGCACGATGAGCTGCACCGAATGCATCGTTTACGAAGATATCAGCAAGAGCTGCAAATTCTTTCGCAAGTTCTGCATCGTTCTTTTCTTCGCCCGCATAGAAACGTACGTTTTCAAGAACTACTACGTCGCCTTCGTTCATTGCTGCAACCATTTCTTGTGCAACTGGTCCGAATGCTTCGTCCGCTTTTTTAACATCTTTACCAAGAAGCTCGCCTAAACGTGCTGCTACTGGAGTAAGACGTAATTCTTCTACTGCTTGACCTTTTGGACGGCCTAAATGACTTGCTAAAATTACTTTCGCACCTTGCTCTACTAAATATTGAATTGTAGGAAGAGCTGCACGGATACGAGTTTCATCTGTAATTTTGCCTTCTTTCATAGGTACGTTGAAATCAACGCGGCAAAATACACGCTTACCTTTTAAATCTACGTCACGAATTGATTTTTTGTTCATTGGATTTCCCTCCGACTACTAGTTAGGATTGACAAAACCCATTCAAAAGCTTAACACATTTGCTTCTAAAACGAAAGAAGAGAGAGAGGGAACAAACCCTCTCCCTCGTTTTGTCATTGATTGCTTATATACTTAAGAATTAAAGACCTTTAGAAGTCATGTATGCAGCTAGGTCTACTACGCGGTTAGAGTAACCAGTTTCGTTATCGTACCAAGAAAGTACTTTAACCATGTTACCTTCCATTACCATTGTAGATAATGCATCGATTGTAGAAGAATCTGTGCAACCGTTATAGTCGATAGATACTAATGGCTCTTCGCTGTATCCAAGGATACCTTTTAATTCGCCTTCAGAAGCTGCTTTGAATGCTGCATTTACTTCTTCAACTGTTACTTCTTTGTCAAGTTCAACAACTAAGTCAACTAGAGAAACGTTAGCAGTTGGAACACGTACAGCGCCACCGTTTAATTTACCTTTAAGTTCTGGTAATACTAATGCTACAGCTTTAGCAGCACCAGTAGATGTTGGGATCATGTTTTCAGCTGCTGCACGAGCACGACGTAAATCTTTGTGTGGTAAGTCTAAGATTTGTTGGTCGTTAGTGTAAGAGTGAATTGTTGTCATCATTCCGCGTTTTACGCCGAATTTTTCGTTTAATACTTTAGCGAATGGAGCTAGACAGTTTGTAGTACAAGAAGCATTAGATACTACGTTGTGGTTAGCTGCATCGTATTCTTCGTGGTTAACACCCATAACTACAGTGATATCTTCGTCAGAAGCTGGAGCTGAGATGATAACTTTCTTAACTGATCCACCTAAGTGTTTCTCAGCGTCTGATTTTTTAGTGAAACGGCCAGTAGATTCTACTACTACTTCTACTCCGTAGTCGTTCCATGGTAATTGAGCTGGGTCACGCTCAGCGATAACTTTAATTTCTTTACCGTTAACAATGATGCTGTTTTCGTTAGCAGATACTTCTGCATTTAAAGTTCCGTGAACTGTATCATATTTTAAAAGGTGAGCTAATGTTTTAGCATCTGTTAAGTCGTTGATTGCTACTACTTCTACCTCAGAGTTGTTAAGAGCTGCGCGGAATACGTTACGTCCGATACGTCCAAATCCATTAATACCAATTTTAGTCATTTAAATTTCCTCCTTGGGGGATTATATTAAAGGGTATTACCCTTTGTTAATTGTTTTGCTGCACCTTCATCTGTAATTAGAATTGAAGTGTGCCCTTGCTTTATTACAGCCTGTATTGCTTTTGCTTTTGAAGAACCTCCAGCGACTGCGACAACGTGAGATACATGTTGTAAATCTTCAAGTTGCATACCAACTGTTCTTACTTTATGAACAACATTTCCTTGTTCATTAAAGTAGTAACCGAAAGCTTCGCCAACTGCTTCGCTTGCCTGAATCTTTAACCAATCTGCTTCTGAAGTATTTCTGCGACGTGCCATTGTTAACGCATCACCGATTCCATGAATGACGATATTGGAAGATCGAATCAACTCAAGAACTTCTTTCACGGAGGGCTCTGTTACAATAGACGCATATGCTTCGCTACTAACGTGATCTGGAACATACAATAAGCGATAATTACTCATCGTATTTTGTGCCATTTTGGCGCAAATGGTATTGGCTTCTAACTCAACACCTTCTCCAATTCCACCACGTGCTGGGACAAATAGCATATGTAAATCCTTGCAATCAAGTTGCATCATGTCCGCAGCAGCAGCTAGCGTAGTTCCTCCAGCCACAGCAACGATATTATTCGCTGTCAGACGGTCTTTTATACAAGTCACACAAGCACGGCCCATCTCCAGTTTGACCCAAGGTGATTCATCACTATCACCAGGGACAACGAAAACTTCATCCAAGTCTAATGTTTCCTTAAGTTGTTTTTCTAAAACCTTTAACCCGGAAATTTCTTTCATAAAGTCTTCCAAAGCAAGAACTAAAGCTGTTCCTTCTTCTGTCAAAGTCATTCCAGAAGAAGCGACGTGAACTAAGTTTTGTTCTTTCAAAACTTGAACTTCACTTCGCAATACTCGTTCTGTCATACCGAGACTTGCAGATAAGTTTCTTCTGCCAATCGGCTGCATAAGCCTAATGTACTGAAGTACTTGCATTCTCGTTTGCATAACAGGTAGCAGATCAGGTAATAATTTTTTTGTGTTCTGAATCCATGAGCGCATATCTTTTCTCCTCACTACATCGGTTCATTTCCCTTTGTGGTCACTTTATGTCCCGTAGTGACATTTTGCGTCCCACTTAGGTTAAAAAAATAATCCCTGCTACGTGTATTATTGTAACAGGAGACAGAAACTTATTCAACTCTTAACTGCATTGTTTATATAGTTTATTATGACACCTTTGTGAATGTTACCATATTCTACTTGTCTCCCGCCTATTTCTACAACAGGAATCATTAGATGGTATTTCTCTAAAAGGTTATTATCTTCATATATATCTATTTCCTCAATTTGAAAAGAATATTCACATTGTACTTCCTTTAAAATTTGTTTCGCCTTCACGCAAAGACCACAATCTTTTTTTGTATATAGTACAACTTTCATCTTCTTCACCTATCCAATTGTTTTTCTTAGAGACGAAGCAGGAATATGCATTTGTTCCCTATATTTCGCAACCGTTCTGCGAGAAATAACGATCTCATGCTCTTCTTCTAATAATTTTGAAATCTTTTGATCCGAAAGTGGCTTTTTCTTATTTTCTGCTCCAACAAGCGTTTGAATGAATTGTTTCACACGCTTTGTAGAAACCGCCTCATCTTCCGTCGTAGAAATAGAATTACTAAAGAACGATTTCATTTCAAATAAACCGTGCGGTGTTTGCACATATTTATTACGCGTCGCACGACTAATTGTAGACTCATGCACACCTAACTCTTCGGCCACCTCTTTTAAAGCAAGTGGTTTTAAATACTCTGGACCTTTCCAGAAGAAATCACTTTGCTTTTCCATTATAATACCCATCACTTGCAGGAGCGTTTGCTTTCTCTGCTTCAAACTGCGCATAATCCATTGCACATGTTGATACTTTTCAGATACATATGAAGCAACTTCACTTTCACTATTATTTAGTAATGCACTATACTCAGAGTGAATCTCAATTCTCGGCATATTCCGTTCGTTCATTTGTAAAACGAGACGATCACCATCTTTTTTCACCGCCATATCAGGCACGATATAAAGTGGTTTATCAGAAGAAAATGCAAGACCTGGTTTCGGCTGTAATGATGTAATACAGTTCACCGCATCCTGTAATTCCTCGTTAGTACACTTCAACACTTGAACGAGCTTTCGCCAATCTTTCTTAACGAAATAATTAAAATAATCATCTATAATTTCTTCCGCTAAACCATTTCTTCTTTGTAAGCGCTTCAATTGTATTGATAGACATTCCTGAATATTACGCGCACCTACCCCTGCTGGCTCTAACGATTGAACAAGCTCCACAGAACGGTCCACTACATCAATTGGCGCAGAAAGAAGCTCTGATAACTCTTCATTTGTTTCTTGTAAATAGCCATTTCCATCCATGTTCATAATAATGAAAGAAGCTGCTTTTCGCTCTTCTTCATCTATTTTATAATACTGTAGTTGATTTAATAAATGTTGCTGAATCGTTGTAGAATCCACACTGTAGATTTCCATTTGATTCTCGACTTGTTTGCCGGTACTTTTACTTGTGTTAGAGCTCTTTTTCTTCTCCCTCTCGAAACCACCTAACTCAATAAGGGGATTCTCTAACGATTGCTCATATAAAAACTCCGATAATTCTTGTACATTATACTGGAGCATTGTAATCGCTTGCCTTAACTCTTGTGTCATTGCCAAACGTAAGCTTTGTTCTTGTAAAAGACTTGCCTTCAAACTAATCTCCCCCTTGTTTCTATTGTACAATAAGTTTGGTAAAAGGAGAATCCTATCGCAGACACCCATTCCAAAATATTATTAATTTATATGTATTAATGAGATTTACAACTTACAACCGAAATTTGAATAATATCGAAAGAAAATAATAACGCATAAAAATTATTACCACATACTAATAGTAATTCTTATAACCAGATATAACAAGAGAGAAATAAAAAAAGTCCTAACCTACAAAACGTAAGTTAGGACCTTTTGACGCGCCCAGAGGGATTCGAACCCCCGGCAGACGTGGTACCGGAAACCACCGCTCTATCCGACTGAGCTATGGGCGCATGATAAAATTTTATAAACCGTTTATTATCAAGGTTTTAAGCCTTCTTCTATTCCGCTTTTCCACATTTAATTTCTTGCGAAAAACCTCTAATAGAAGTGAAATACAACAAGTAAATACCTGCTTATTTTCTTTTCATAATAATAGCAATAAAATCCATCTAAATCAATAAAAATATCCCCTTAATCCTTTATATACCTTAGCTAGGAGCCTATAAAACATGTCCTTCCCCTAAATTTTCCAATCATAAATTCACCCCAATTCACAAATTATAATCTTTGAATTGATATTCCAAAGGGGGCTTCATTCAATGACTGTAATTACAAAACTAAAGCAAACTGTTTCTGGATTAAAAAGTGCACAAGCTAGCTTAGAGGGATTCGCTCTCGATACGGATAACCAACAAGCAAAGCAACTTTTCCAAACAGCTGCGCAGCAAACACAAACAATTATTGATTCTTTAAACCCACGTGTTGAAGAAGTCCAGCAAGAAGAACCACAATACACACAGCAATAACCAAAGGTGCCATTGTATCTAATGGTACACAATGTGAGAAAAAGGATGATATGCAATCATCCTTTTTCTCGCAAATTACATACTGCAATAGAAATGGAATGATTATAATGCGAAAACTCGGCCTCATAACCGCGTTATTTGTTCTTCTATTCGGTTCACTTACCGGATGCGATGACAGCCCGTTAGATAAAAAAGTAAAGAAAGAAGAAGCTAAACGAACAGATGAAAAAAAGGGCCCTAAGTTAACAAAAATGAGTACAGAATCCTTTAATCAATCTATATCGCAAGACGCTAAGAAAAAAGCCCTCGCTATAGATGGCATTATAAAAGCTACCGCAGTTAATACCAATTTAGATCTTTACATAGCCGTCAAACCTGAACATCATGAAAGATTTGGTTTAAAGCCTTTACGAAGTAAATTAAAAAAGAAATTAAGTGATGAAAATCCTACTTTCGATATTCGTGTAAGTACAGACAAAAAGATTTTTATGCTCCTAGAAGAACTTGAAAACAAAATTAAGAACAAGAAAGTAAGTAAGGATGGCATTAAAGAACAATTGAAACTCATTCGATCAGAAATGGGATCCAATATTTAAGCTTTCTAAAAGAAAAGGAAGGATTGAAATGTCTAGTAAAGATAAAAACTTAACTCCTGTACAACAGGAATATAAAAAATTCGCGCAAGAACGAGAACCGAAGCGTCCTGTCTTAAAAAATTGTATAAAAGCTTTTTTCGTTGGTGGTTTCATTTGCTTCATCGGGCAACTTATTTCTACTTTTTACATCACATATTTTGATTTCACTGAGCGCTCAGCAGGGAATCCGACAGTAGCAACTCTAATTTTCATTTCCATGTTACTAACTGGATTCGGTATATACGATCGTTTTGGACAATTTGCTGGGGCTGGCACAGCGGTACCAGTTACCGGTTTTGGTAATTCTGTTATCGCAGCATGCATTGAACACCGAACGGAAGGGTTCGTCCTAGGTGTTGGCGGTAACATGTTTAAATTGGCTGGCTCTGTTATTTTGTTTGGTGTATTTTCTGCTTTCGTCATCGCACTTATTAAAACGATTCTCGTTCAATGGGGAGGGCTATAAATGTTACAAGGACACCGAACATGGGTATTTGAAAACAAACCAGTCATTATCTCAACCGGGGTAGTCGGTGGACCATTTGAAGCGAAAGGTAATATCCCTGAAGACTTCGACACCCTCCATGAAGATTTATGGCTTGGACAAGATTCTTACGAAAAGGCTCACAAAATTTTATTTGAAGAAGCTTGTAGCCGTGCTACAGAGAAAGCAAAACTTCGGAAAGACGATATTCAATTCGTACTCGCCGGAGATTTAATTAATCAAATAACCCCAACGAGTTTTGCATGTCGTACACTCGGAACACCTTATCTTGGGTTATTTGGAGCTTGCTCTACTTCTATGGAAGGATTAGCGCTCGGCGCAAGTATTGTAAATGCAAAAGGCGCAAAATATTTATTAACTGGAGCATCAAGCCATAACACTGCCGTGGAAAAACAATTCCGTTACCCAACTGAATATGGTGGGCAAAAGCCCCCTACAGCGCAGTGGACAGTGACCGGTGCAGGCGCAGCGATTTTAAGTGATACAGGAAATGGTCCAAGAGTTACTTCCGCCACAATTGGGCGAGTTGTTGATATGGGTTTAACAGATCCGTTTAATATGGGAGGCGCGATGGCCCCAGCTGCTGTCGATACGATTGAAGCCCATTTACGCGAACGACAAATCGACGCCTCTTATTATGACTTAATCGTAACAGGTGACCTTGGACATGTAGGACGCGAAATCGCTTACGACCTACTACATAAACACGGTACAAAAGTAAAGAGCGAACGATTCCAAGATTGCGGAATCATCATTTATAGAGAAGGTCAACCTGTCATAGCTGGCGGAAGTGGTCCTGGATGTTCGGCAACAGTCGTGTACGGACATTTATTAAATAGAATGAAAAAGGGAGAATTCAAAAAGATGCTAGTTGTTGCAACAGGTGCTTTACTATCTCCACTTACATTCCAACAAGAAGAAACAATTCCATGTATCGCTCATGCCGTATCGATCGAATTTGGAGGTGCAACACAATGATTTTTTTCTGGGCTTTTGTCATTGGTGGACTTATATGTGTAATTGGTCAACTTATGTTTGATGTAGGTAAACTTACTCCTGCCCATACAATGGCAACACTCGTTGTTGTTGGGGCTATATTAGATGGATTCAATCTATACGAACCATTAATTGATTTTGCTGGTGCAGGAGCAACTGTACCAATTACAAGTTTCGGTAACGCCCTCGTTCACGGCGCTATGGAAGAAGCTGCAAAACATGGAATTGTCGGCGTTATTACCGGTATGTTTAAAGTAACAAGCGCTGGTATTTCAGCTGCTATCATTTTTGGATTCATCGGAGCATTGCTATTTAAACCGAAAGGATAAGAGGTGTTTTCATGACTGTTATCGCTAGTGTAAAAACATGCCTCGCTAGTTTAAGGGGGGCTCAAGCAAGCTTAAGTTCCCTTTCGTTAAATTCAGCAGACGAAGAAACAAAACGCGTCTTTCACGAATGTATGTTAGAAATGGACAGCGTCATCGCTGATTTAAAGGATAGAGTTTCATTATTAGAACGTGAAGAACCTCAATATAAAGGGTTTTAAGTAGACTGGAGGAAATGACTATGTCTCACCTACCGGAATGGACACTTGTCATTATTCGCTCTGTATTCATATTAATTATTTTATTCACTATTACAAAGTGTTTAGGAAAAAGGCAAATCTCTCAGCTTTCCTTTTTTGAATACATAGCAGGAATGACAATCGGTGATATCGCCGCTCAAATATCTACAGGGCTTGATCAAAAGTTTTTCCACGGTGTCTTTGCAATACTTATTTTTGCCTCGGTACCTTTTTTTGTAGGAATTCTTTCCTTAAAAAACAAAACTGCTAGAGATTTCTTTGAAGGTAAGTCTACAGTCTTAATAAAGGATGGCAAAATACTTGAGGATAATTTAAAGAAAGAAAAGTATACCAGTGATGAATTACTTGAACTTCTCAGAGGAAACGGAGCCTTTAGTATATCCGAAGTAGAATTTGCCGTCTTAGAACCAAGCGGAGGATTAAATGTATTATTAAAGAAAGAATCTCAACCACTTACAGCAAAAGATATTGGCTTAAAAGTACCAAATAAAAAGGAACCACAAACTGTTATTATGGATGGAAATGTACTAGATGAACCTCTTTCAGCTAGTGGGCATAACCGCGCTTGGTTACATTCTGAACTAGAAAAACTCGGTGTTGTCATTGAAAATGTCTTTCTCGGTCAAGTTGATTCATACGGACAACTTACTATCGACATTTATAATGATAAACTCCAAATGCCTTCTCCTCAAAACAAACCTTTACTATTGGCATCTTTAAAAAAATGCCATGCTGATCTTGAGCTATTTTCTTTAGAAACAAAATCGAAATCAGCAAGTGAAATGTATAGTAAAAACGCGAAACAAGTCGAAACAATTTTAAATAAAGTAACCTATCTTTTAAAAGAATAAATACCGAAAGAACGCTTCAGTAAAAAGGCGTTCTTTTGCCTTTTCTACACCTTTAATCACGTTTAAATTTATGTAATTCGGTTATGATGTTGAAGATACATAAGCAGGGAATTTTAAAAATATAGCGAATAAATCATGATACAACTACATATTTTTTTGATTTAAAGTGGTTTCGTTTGACCTTTATTGACCATAATTGTATTATAAACTAAGAAAGCTTTCAAAGGAGGAAATAACAGATGAATTTAATTCCTACAGTAATTGAACAAACAAATCGTGGAGAACGCGCTTACGATATTTACTCTCGACTATTAAAGGACCGCATCATTATGCTTGGTAGCGCAATTGATGACAACGTAGCAAACTCAATCGTTTCCCAGCTTTTATTCTTGGAATCTCAAGATCCAGAAAAAGATATTCACATCTATATCAACAGCCCTGGTGGTTCTATCACAGCTGGTATGGCAATTTACGATACAATGCAGTTTATTAAACCACAAGTATCAACAATCTGTATCGGTATGGCTGCATCTATGGGTGCATTCTTACTTGCAGCAGGTGAAAAAGGAAAACGTTTCGCTCTTCCTAACAGTGAAGTAATGATTCACCAACCACTTGGTGGTGCACAAGGTCAAGCGACTGAAATCGAAATCGCTGCAAAACGTATCCTATTCTTACGCGAAAAATTAAACCAAATTCTTGCTGACCGCACCGGTCAACCACTTGAAGTTCTACAACGCGACACAGACCGCGACAACTTCATGACGGCAGAAAGAGCTCTAGAATACGGCTTAATCGATAAGATCTTTACAAATCGTTAATACTTAAAAGCGGAAGCGGCTCGTTCAGAATCGCAGGGCGATGGAGTCCCTGATTCCGAGGCGCTTTTTGCCTCGAATGAAGGGGCGAAACGACCGGAGATTCTAGCCGCTGAAGCTAAATATAACTAAAGGCGAAAGCGCCCTGTCAACAAGGCGCTTTTTTTATTATATACAAAGGCAGCACATACCCCACCTAGTATTTAACAGGATATATCAACGATTTTTCAAATATATCGACCGTAACTCAAATTTTATCGGCGATTATTTTAATATATCGACGTTTCGGCACAACATATCGACTTACCGACAATTCTCGACAAGCACGTGTGCCCTACATACCCCCACCACTCAAACTCACCGCACCCCACAAATAGCAAAATAAAAAAACTATCGCACATTCGCGATAGCCTTTTATTGTACATATGCAGCTAATGCTTCCAAAGCCTCTTCTGCATCTGAACCTTCTGTTGTAATTGTAATCATGCTACCAGTTCCAATTGCTAAGCTCATAATCCCCATTATGCTCTTTGCATTAACTGTCTTTCCATCTTTCTCAATGAAAATATCAGAATGAAAGCGATTTGCCTCTTGTACAAACAACGCAGCCGGACGTGCTTGTAAGCCGTTTTTTAATGCAACTTTAACCAGTCTTTGAACCACAGCTCCATTTCCCCTTTAACCTCTTATTTTTTTGCTACTGTTTCCCCCGCGCGTAATTTCTCTGCAATTTCATCGATTTTACGCAAACGATGATTAATACCCGATTTACTAATTTTCCCCCCGGATACCATCTCACCTAACTCTTTCAATGTTACATCTTGATAATCTCTTCGTAACTGTGCAATTTCTCTTAATTTATCTGGCAAAATATCAAGCCCAACCGTCTCATCAATATAGCGGATGTTCTCAATTTGCCTTAGCGCTGCACCAATTGTTTTATTTAAATTAGCTGTTTCGCAGTTAACTAAACGATTTACTGAATTACGCATATCGCGAACAATTCGAATATCTTCAAATCTTAAAAGTGCATTATGAGCACCTATAATATTTAAAAACTCTGTAATTTTCTCAGCTTCTTTCAAATACGTAATGTACCCTTTTCTTCTTTCCAACGTCTTACTATTTAAATCAAATCCGTTCATCAGTTCACATATAGAATCATTATGTTCCTTATATAACGAAAAGATTTCTAAATGATAAGATGATGTTTCTGGGTTATTTACCGAACCACCTGCTAAAAATGCACCGCGTAAATACGATCGTTTACAACATTTCTTCTCGATTAATTCCTGCGATATATTTCGAATAAACGAAAAGTCATCTCGAACAATGTGAAGATCTGCTAATATTTCCCGAGACTTCTCAACAAGCCGCACGATATATACATTATTTTTCTTCAATCGCATTTTTTTACGAACAAGTAATTCTACCGTCACATCATATCCTTTTTTCAAAAGCGTATAAATCCTTCTTGCAATTGCTGCATTTTCCGTTTGAATATCGATAGATAGGCGACGGTTTGAAAAAGAAAGCGATCCGTTCATTCGAAGCAACGCCGATAATTCTGATTTCTCACAGCATTCCTTCATTTCAAGGTTGGTCAACTCTTTCTTTGTTTCTGATGCAAATGACACAGTCAACACCTCCTTATACTATTACTTTGGAACAAAAATCTTGTCCTATATGAATGAGGAGCGTTACCTCAAACGAGGCAACGCACATTTATAACAATGAATATAAAATAGAAGCTAACTTTAATGTATCATGTCTTACAACACGATCATCATATTTCGCTAATTGATCTTGAATGATTTCGATATTATGTTCAGCAAAACGATCTGTATCCAGTGCAACTGGTTCCGACATTTCTTCCTCATATAAATTACGTAATTCACTAGGAATATCACGATTATTTACAATCGCAGTGTCGATAAATGGTTTACCTAAATGATCATGTAACGCCTGCACATGATCAAACGCAGTATAACCCTTCGTTTCGCCCGCTTGCGTCATAACATTACATACATATACCTTCTTCGCTTTTGCAGCAAGAACAGCGTCTCCAATTTTGTTAACAACTAAATTCGGTAATATACTTGTGTACAGACTTCCTGGACCGAAAACAAGCAAATCAGCTCGTTTAATTTCCGTCAACGTTTCACATAACGGTTCTACATCTTCTGGAGTTAAAAAGACACGATTAATCTTCTTCCCGAAATAAGGAATCTTTGATTCACCTGTTACAATTTCTCCATCTTCTAATTCTGCATGAAGTACCGCACTTTGATTCGCTGCTGGCAATACACGTCCTCTGACATTTAATACTTTACTCGTTTCCGTAATCGCGTGGTAAAAGTCTCCTGTAATCGAAGTCATACCTGCCAATAGTAAATTTCCTAACGCATGCCCTTTCAGTCCGTCTCCAGTTGTAAAACGGTGCTGAAATAAAGCTTCCACTAATGGTTCTACATCCGATAACGCAACAAGTACGTTACGAATATCACCTGGAGGTGGAATTTCTAGCTCATCACGCAGTCTACCTGAACTGCCTCCATCGTCGGCTACTGTTACAACTGCTGTAATATCAACAGGATATTGTTTTAATCCTCTTAATAAAACAGAAAGTCCAGTTCCACCTCCCATGATAACAATTTTAGGTTTTCTCTCTTTTTTCATCCCTTAATGGCCCTTTCTCTTCTCCACATCACGATGAGATACATGAACGCTATACTCTGGTTTCAAATGTTTCCCAAGGTACTCTGTAAGCGTAACAGAACGATGTTGCCCACCTGTACATCCAATCGCAATTACAAGTTGACTCTTACCTTCTCTTTTATAATGAGGCAGCATGAAAGTAATAAGATCCGTCAATTTCTCTAAAAACTTATGTGTTTCATTAAATTTCAACACATACGACGAAACTTCTTCATCCAGTCCTGTTAATGGCTTCATATGTGGAATATAATATGGATTTGGTAAAAAACGAACATCAAATACTAAATCAGCATCGATTGGGATTCCGTACTTAAATCCAAACGACATAACATTTACACGGAATGCTTGCTCAGTTTCTGTTGAGAACAAGTGAACAATTTTCTCTCGTAATTCTTTCGGTTTCAAATCAGATGTATCAAGCACAATATTCGCTCGCGCCTTCATATCAGTTAATAGACCACGCTCAGCTTCGATTCCCTTTAACGGCAAACCAGTTGGCGCAAGTGGATGCGAACGTCTTGTTTCTTTATAACGAGTTACAAGTGTGCTATCTTTCGCATCTAAAAATAAAATATGAGGAATAATCCATGTACGTTCTGATAAATCATCAAGTGCTCCCCATAAATATTCAAAAAACTCTCGGCCACGTAAATCAATACCGAGTGCTACTTTATTCATTTTACCTTTTGAATCTGCCATAAGTTCAATAAACTTCGGCAATAACATCGGTGGTAAATTATCTACACAAAAATATCCTAAATCTTCAAAACTTTGTAACGCTACCGTTTTTCCAGCTCCAGACATCCCTGTAATAATTACCATTTTTATATCATTATTCTCTGTCATCGTATCCTCTCCTTGCAAGTTTAACTCGGATCTAATCGATATGAAATCAACTCAAAATCTGGGGTATATACAAATGTACCGTAGATTATACCATTCCCTTTAATTAAATAATCAATAATGTGATAATCTCCTGGTGCCATTGCTAAATCATCAATTTTATCAAATGTATGCCAACCAATGATGCCTTCTTCGCTCTCTAATTTGTTTTCTCCTGCAAAATCTGTTGCTAAAAAGGAGAACATCATCCATTCAGAAACAACTTTATCACCTTCTTGGATGACAAAAGTGAAGACCCCTTTTAATGCTGGATTCTTTAAATAAATACCTGTTTCTTCACGATACTCGCGAACAACGGTATCTCTTACCGTCTCACCACGTTCCATTTTCCCGCCCGGTGCAACCCACCAATTCCGGCGAGGTTTTTGGAGTAAGAGTACTTCATTATCTCTAATTAACACACAGTTTGTCACTCTTTGCATGTTTCTTCACCTCAGCTACTTGCAGCAAAATTTCTCACTGCATACTCATTTCATTATACTATCAAAAACAGTTTGCTACAACGAAGGTGCCAGTCCCCTTTCGCTAAGAAATTGTAAAAAATCTTTCTATAAAAAGCAATCCAAATACCTTACTTCCCATGAACAGTACATAAAAATCCCCTTAACGATAAAAATCGTTAAGGGGATTAAAACACTTATTTCTTACCGAAATAAGTAACAATCGCAAATCCTAAAATAAAAGTAATAATTGAACTTACAATTGAAATGCCACCAGTCGGAATGCCAGGGAACACAATGACAATCGACCCGATAACGAGCCCAATAATTGCCGCAAATGTCATACTTTTATAACGATCTAACAAATAACTAATTCCTTTACTACTTACAACAAATCCGGCCATCACACCGGCACCGATAACCACGATTAACGGTAAATTGAGTGTAGTTAAAGCGTTAATTGCTGTTGGATACACACCAATAATTAATAAAATAAACGATCCACTAATTCCAGGAAGAAGCATAGCCATACTAGCCATCCATCCTGCGAAAAATAAACCAATTGCATTTAAAATTGTTAACGTCGTAATCGGATCAGCTGCCTTATCTGGTTTAAAGAATGCTGTTATTGCAACAAGAATTGCTGCAATTATTAACAAGACAATATGACTACCTTTAAACGTTGCCTTTGCATCAGCTTCTCTCATTAACATCGGTAATATACTAATAATTAAACCGAGGAAGAAAAATTGAGTCGGTTCATAATGATTTGCTAATAAATATTTAATAACGTGACTTAACGTTAGAAAAGCTGCCGCTACACCAGCTGCAAGTGGGATTAAAAACGCTAAATGTTTTTTCCATTCACGACTAAAGAATCCGCTAATTGCTGCGAGCAATTGTTCATAAATCCCTAACACAACAGCGATTGTTCCGCCGCTCACACCAGGAATTAAATCGCTAACGCCCATACAAAACCCACGATATATATTACGCCATTCCATACTGAATAAATTCCTCATTCCTTATAGTGATTTTTCCCGTAAAGTCCAGTATATCAATAAGAAAGCTTATAATCCCAATTGTTTTTGACAAAACTTTGACATTTCCACAAAAAAAGAAAGCTCCTATCGGTAGCTTTCTTCTCAAAAGGTATATTACCCCTTATTTTTCTGTTACAGTCTTTAGTTCCTCTACTAACTCTTCTATATAATGCTGTGCACTCTGCGCTGCAATACTACCATCGCCTGTTGCCGTTACAATTTGACGAAGCATTTTTTCACGAACATCACCAGCTGCGAAAATACCAGGAACTTTCGTTTCCATACGCTCGTTCGTTTCAACATAACCATTTTCATTTGTAATACCTAGCTCAACAAACGGTTTTGATAGTGGTAGCATACCGATGTATATGAAAACGCCGTCAGTTTTAACTTCTTGTTCTTCTCCGCTGTTTACATCTACAAGTGTTACGCTTCCTACTTTACCATTTGCATCGTTAATTTCTTTTATAGTGTGATTCCAAATGAAATCTACTTTCTCATTTTGGAAAGCACGATCTTGTAAAATTTTCTGTGCACGAAGAGTGTCACGACGGTGAACGATTGTTACTTTTGATGCGAAGCGTGTTAAGAACACACCCTCTTCAACAGCAGAATCTCCGCCGCCAATAACAACAAGTTCTTTCCCTTTAAAGAATGCACCATCACATACTGCACAATACGATACACCGCGGCCGCCAAGTTCTGTTTCACCTGGCACACCAATTTTTTTATACTCTGCACCGCTTGCAACGATAATTGCACGTGCTTTATATTCTTTTTTACCAGCAATAATTGTTTTGTACTCTTTACCATCGATGATTGCTTTCACATCACCGTATGCATATTCAGCACCAAATTTCTTCGCATGCTCAAACATTTTATTTGATAAGTCTGGTCCTAAAATAGACTCATAACCTGGATAGTTCTCTACATCTTCTGTATTTGCCATTTGTCCACCTGGAATACCACGCTCAAGCATCAGTGTGCTTAAATTCGCACGAGATGTATATACCGCAGCTGTCATACCAGCTGGTCCTGCACCAATAATAATGACATCATAAATTTTTTCTTCTGACACACTATTCACTCCCATTCATTCATACACATTAAGTTACCCTCATTATACTGTTAGCATCATTTTTTTCCCAATGATTTGCCTACCCTACGTGTGCGTGCGCTTAACAGCCTGCACATACTTTCGTACAGTCGCTACAGATACATTATATACATCACCAAGCTCTGCCTGTGTCATCTTATTTCTTTGTTCACCGCGCACAATATATTCAATTGCCGCTGACCAACCGTACACATTTGTAAAAGTCGCTCCAGATGTATATAAACGTATGAACGTACAAAACCAAAAATTTAAACACTCTTCGATTAATTCATCGTCTTTTTTCGTATAATTGTATAATGCATCCGCGATTCGTACGCACTGTTCAAATTGCTGTAAATCAGCTGGGATGCTTTTATGACTATTAAGTAAAAAGAAATATTTTGCAAGTTGCGATACGATTGGAACACCATTTTTCGCTTGCGTTACATCAAAGAAGAATCCAACCTTCTCTGGTGTTGACAATTCATTCATTAAATATAAAGCTAGCATTTTCTCTTCTAGCGTCGTACTTTTCTGAAATGATTTTCGTAACTCTTCAAATAAAAGATTTTGTCCTTCATCTGCTAAATTCAGTGCATTCCACGGTTCTTTTCCTTTTTTATCAGGATGCAATTCTACAACATGTTGCCACATTTTTTCAGCTACTTGCTGTTCCTTCACCATATACGCAGAGTATGCAAACCAGTAATAAAAACTAACGTCTCCTTCGTATCCTTGACGCTTTAATACTTTGAACCATTTATATGCAGGTTCAAAATGACCAATTGTTGCAAGCGTTGTTCCAAGTTTCAAACGATGCTCAAATGAAATTGGATATACCGAAACTAACTGCCCTGCTAATGACTCTACTTGCTTATGCTCTCCAATTGAATATAGAAAAATAAGCGTATTACAAAGCGCATGCATATTACCAGGACTTTTCTCTAAAATCATTTCTGTTAACTTAAGCGCTTGATCTACATTACCTGATTGAAAATGTGCAATCGCTAAATTATTATGGCCCGACCAAAATTCTGGATATTCTTTCGTAACAACTTCTAGTGTAGCAATCGCCTCTTCTAATTGTCCGTTACGAATGTAGCGGTTCGCTTCTTCCTGCATAACAATTAGCTCATCTTCATCCTCAATCTCTTCCTCACCCATTGTTTCTTCTTCCATAATCTCAAGCAATTCTAATGTATCTTCTACGAATTCTTTCTCTTTCGCAACTTCTAAATATCGCTCTGCATACTTCTTCGCCTGTTGAAACAAGCCCATATATGCATAATTATTTGAAATAAAATAATAGCATTGCTCAAGTTCAGGATTGGATCTAACAAGCTTTAGAAATATCTGATTCGACTCTTGATATTCACCAGATTCAGATAATGTTATTGCTAGTTGGCATAAAATAAATGGCTCCTTCTCGCTTTGTGCCGCTCTTCGAAAATATTTAATTGCATCTTGCAATTTTTGCCCTTTATAAGCCCTCATCCCTTTTTTATAAAAGAAGTCCGCTAACTGATTAAAAGAGATAACTTGTCCGCTCTCCTTATATATTCTTTGATTTTTCCCCATATATCCTCCAGTTTTTTGTTTTCTTCGTTCACACATTCTTCTATCTATAAGTATAAACGATTCCGTAAAAAACAAAACAGTATATTGTAATCAATTATTTCCTTTTTATTCATAAAAAGAGAAGGGAAATGTTACATTTTTAACATCAACCTTCTCTAGTGGCCATTTCCTCTTTCGTATAAATAATACGCATCGGATTTCCGCCTACGAAAGCGCCGCCTGGTACATCTCTATGGACAAGTGTGCCTGCAGAAACGATAGCACCATCTCCAATTGTCACACCTGGTAAAATTGTCGTATTCGCTCCAATCATAACTTCATTCCCTATGACGATTTCTCCGAGTCGATACTCACGAATTAAATATTCATGCGCTAAAAGCGTTGTATTATAGCCGATAATTGAATTGTCTCCCACAGTAATCTTTTCTGGAAACATAATATCTGGCATTACCATAAGTGCAAACGACGTTTTCTTTCCTACTTCCATCCGTAAAAACGTGCGATATAACCAATTCTTCGCGGATAAAAATGGCGTGTAACGTGCGATTTGGATGATAATAAAGTTTTTCATTACCTTCCAAAAAGAAACTGTTTTATACACATTCCACAATGAATTTTCTCCTGAAACAGGATAGCGCGTTGTCCGTCGCACTGAACTCTCTCCTCTACTTATACAAAGTGACACTTTAACCGGTAGGAACCCTTTTCCCCACTGATTACTAACTCTCATCAATCAAGCATTTACAGGCAGGAATCTTACTACCCATTAATACGGGACAAAATCGGTAGTAAATCACTCATTTTATCTAGTACATAATCTGGTTTATACGCTTCTAAATACGCTCTACCTTTCAATGTCCATGAAACCGCTACTGTTTTCGTACCTGCATTTTGTCCACCGACGATATCATGATGATTATCACCAACCATCAATGTTTCTTCTGGCTTTGCATCTAATAATTCGAGTGCTTTTTGAAGTGGTTCTGGATGTGGTTTCACATGTTCCACATCATCAATCGTCACGACAACATCAAAAAACTGATCAAGTTTCGAAAGCTTTAATCCCATTTCAACCGTCTGTCTCGCTTTCGTTGTAACGATGCCGATCTTATAACCTTGCTTCTTCAATTCTTGAACCGTTTCATATACAGTTTCATATTCTTCCACTAATTCATCATGATGCTCATGATTAAATTGACGATAACATGTAATCATCTCTTCAACCTTACTTGCATCAATTTTACTAAAAGTATCATGCAAAGATGGACCGATAAATGGCAATACATCTTCACGCTTATACTGATTAGAATAATAGTGATTTAACGTATGTAAAAAAGAAGAGATAATAAGTTCATTTGTATTAATTAACGTTCCATCTAAATCAAATAACACTGTATTTATTTTCATCGTCCTTAATCCTTTCATTACCTGAATATGAAAGAAGCAGCATCTTCTATAAGATGCTACTTTTCTCTAATTTTCTAAATATCTTTTATCAGCTTGCCCCATTTTTCGTCTCACAATAATGAAAATGATAGAAATAACAACAATTCCAATAGACATTACTTGTGCAATACGAAGTGGTCCTAACATTAAACTATCTGTACGCAAACCTTCTACGAAGAAGCGTCCCACTGAATACCAAATTAAATATGTGAAGAATAATTCACCACGGCGTAAATTCACTTTTCGTAACGCGAGTAGTAAAATAACACCTGCAAAGTTCCATAATGATTCATATAAAAACGTTGGGTGATAATACACACCATCAATGTACATTTGATTAATAATGAAATCTGGTAAATGAAGACCTTCTAAAAACTGTCTCGTTACTTCATCACCATGCGCCTCTTGGTTCATAAAGTTTCCCCATCGGCCAATTGCTTGTCCTAGTAAAATACTCGGCGCAGCAATATCCGCTAACTTCCAGAATGAAAGCCCGCGTCGTTTCGCAAAAAGGATTCCTGTAATAACAGCCCCGATTAAACCACCATGAATCGCCAAACCACCTTGACGAATATTAATAATTTGACTCGGATTTTGCGAATAATATTCCCATTCAAAAATGACATAATACATTCTCGCAAAAAGAATAGCAATTGGTACTGCGATTAATACAAGGTCGATAAATGTATCTTTGTGAATACCAAGCCTTTCTCCCTCGCGAGTTGCTAGCCAAAGACCTAATAGCACACCTGTACCGATAATAACCCCATACCAATAAACAGGGAACGGCCCAAGTTGGACTGCTATACGGTCAAGCTGTGGTACAGAACCTAACAGCATATATATGACCTCCCTCTCCAGAGTCTACTCTTGATTTCCTAACTCAATCGCACTCATTAATCGTTCAGAGAACTGTTGTGCCGCATTGACTCCCATACGTTTTAATCTGAAGTTCATCGCTGCTACTTCAATAATAACAGCCAAGTTTCGACCAGGACGAACTGGAAGTGTAATCTTCGTAAGTTCTGTATCAATAATCTTCATCTTCTCTTCATCAAGACCTAAGCGATCATAATTTTTCTTTTGATCCCAAATTTCAAGATTAATAACAAGCGTAATACGTTTATAATTTCGTACTGCCCCTGCACCGAATAACGTCATTACGTTAATGATACCTAGACCACGAATTTCTAATAAATGCTCAATTAAATCTGGTGAGCTTCCTACTAATGTGTCTTCATCTTCTTGACGAATTTCTACGCTATCATCCGCAACAAGGCGGTGACCACGCTTTACAAGTTCAAGCGCTGTCTCACTTTTCCCGACACCACTTTGACCTGTAATTAAAACACCAACGCCATAAATATCTACTAACACACCATGAACAGCTGTTGTTGGCGCTAACTTACCTTCTAAATAGTTTGTTAAACGACTTGATAATCTCGTCGTCGTTTGAGCAGAACGTAATAAAGGCACGCCTGATTCACGTGATGCTTGTAATAACTCATCCGGTACATCTTGATTACGAGTTACAATAATACAAGGCGTCTCTTCAGTACAAAGCGCTTTCATTCTCTCTTGCTTTTGCTCTGTCGTTAACGTATCAAAGAACGTAAGCTCCGTTTTTCCAAGAAGCTGTACGCGATCAGCTGGATAATATGTAAAAAATCCTGCCATTTCAATTCCAGGTCGTGATAAATCACTCGTATCAATCGGACGATGAATCCCTTCTTCACCACTTACTAACTCCAATTGAAATTGTTCAATTAAATCTTTTGTCCTTACTTTCGGCATATGTATAAACCTCCACTCCGCTGCGGGTTCAGTCTCATTTGATGTAAAATTCCATTCTATCGGATATTGTACCATTTTTTTCTGGAAACAAGAAACATGGTTTCTAATAAATAGAAAAAAACATTTCATATGAATCATGAAATGTTTTTCTTTTTGTCATTTTCTCTTTTTTTCATGTAATGGTTCAACAATTACTTTTTCAATTATCATATTAAAAATCGAAATACAAATTGCCGCAACAATCGCTACACCAAATCCAGATATATTAAAGGCGTCCCCTAATAATGAATCCGTCATCTTTAACGTAATCGCATTAATAACGATTAAGAAGAAACCGAAAGTTACAAGAGTAATTGGTAGCGTAATTAAAATTAAAAGCGGCTTTACAAATACGTTTAAAATCGCCAATATAATACTCGCAATAATTGCAGTTTGTATATTTGCTATGTAAAATGCGTCTGGTGCAAGCCCCTTTAAAAGTCCGGATACAGCGATTAATACAACGCTATTTACAAGAAGTGATACAATCCATCTCATTTCCTTACACATCCTTTTAACATATATCTTGCATCATACGCTAATAGATAGTCAACTACCCCCACTGAGTTGAAACGTTTCAGTGGGGGCTTGAGTTAGAACTCTAGGTCTTTTCGTCTATCGCTAGACAGTTTGACGCTCTAGAATTCATGCCATCTTTCGGTAACACCCCAAGTAAGTTTTTGGTTGGTACTGGCAACGAACTATTGTTTTCCCACTTGCACCACCCTTTCGAAAAAGAGCAATTCTTCCTTGTGGAAGAAGCCACCACTCAGATGACTCCGGCGTGTGTGCTACAAGCCCCGACAAGTCGAGTACACATGGATGGTTGACGCACCCACTAAGCTATGCACGAAGCAACAGCCTTACGTGTTTGCACTTCTAATAGAATCGGCGTTTTCACTTTGAGATTTTCATCCAATTCTACAACTCTTGATTTTTGCAATGTATTCAACGCACCATTAATATCAGCGTGGATACATTTTCCTGATTTACTT
>NZ_JBALMG010000061.1:34302-65410 GCF_036963225.1 Bacillus sp. JJ783
CCTACAGTTTGTGAAATGTAACCATTTATTTGTCGTTCTCGTTTATGCCAAAGTGCAGCCATTTGATTCGTTACAACTCGTTTTGAAAGTCCATTTCCCCTATTTTTCTGTTGCAGATTACGTATCATTTTGTTGAAGTATTGGTTAATGGATTTTAATTTTTTTCCATCAATTAAGAATGTATCACCTGCATTTGTTGCACAACTTAATAATCTGTCTACACCTAAATCGCAACTCAAAGCGTTACTAGTAGTCGTGGATTGTTTCTTCATTTGAGAAACGTGCATCTCATATGTATAATGCACCTCAAAGAACCGACCTTTTTGCTTGGGTACAATCTCAATGTAGGAGACTTTTTTATTTATTAAATTTTTAGGCATACGTATTTTAATGGAACCGAATTTTTTTCTGAATTCAACATTCATCGGAATCATCCAATACCCGTTATCATCAACTTTTGGAACTTGATAGATTTCAATGATTCGTTTGTCAGTTGAACGAGAATAATTCGGAAACTTAGGACGACCTGTGAATGTCTCAGGTTTTTTCTTCCACTGTTCCAATGCTTTAAAAAAGCTCTTCACTTCTGCAAACAAGGCTCTACGAATCGCTTGAACAGAGTTTGATTGCATGCCCCAGTAGTTCATATCGGCTTGCATGGCAGTGTCCACTTCTTTTACAGTAGCCATCTTGTTATTGTTCAAGTAACTTTGTTTAATCGTGTACAACCCAACATTACGCAACGCTTTTGAACTATGCGACATGCGCTGAAGTAAACGAAATTCTTTAGCTGTGAGACAAGCCCGTCCGATATTCTGTTTCTGAGTGAATCGTTGTATGTTTTCTCTTTTCTTTTGTTTACGTAATACTTTCACTGCTTTCTTTCTAGCCATTGTTTTCACCACCTTTCTCAGAGAGTTCTTTAAATTTATTTCTTTCCTAAGATAATGTTTTATCTTAGGAAATCTCGTTTCACGAAACGAGAACTAACACTTTTGTAACTGTTAATCGCTTTTGACAAATCAATATTTGGAACTGAACGGAGCAAAATGTGAACAAGGTCTTCATCGTAATTCCTTTTGGCCCAAGTAACCGAATGATTATTATGATCCAATTTCGTTATCTTACGATATATTCCCTCCTTATCTACAATAGATTATATCGTAAGACAAATAGAAACAAATATTCGCCCTCAAAAAATTGTTATGAACGAAACAAAAGAGTTCAGTCTACCTTCTGACGGCAATTCATCTCCACCTGAATTGTTGGGTTTCACCCGTAACACAAATCAGATGGAGTCTTCTTGTCGAAAAGGATAAACGCAAGTAACATACATACACTTATATCAACTTATTCTACCCTTCATGCTTGTATACCTATTAACATTTCCTTGTAAAATAAGGTCCACACCATCTATGTTCATGAGTTTTCACAAAGGTCCAAGTGAAATTTTCATCTACAATATAGATATCGCCTTTATACGCATCGTCTGTCTCACGTAATATATCATCCATACGTAATAAACTCGCATCCTTTATTAGCAGTACTTCATCACAATGTTGAAAGAAGATGTAACACTCCTTTTTCATTTCATTATGAAACATATTCTCCGCTTCTTTACCTTCTAAACACTTTTTCTTTTCATAACTGAATATGTGCCACAAGTAACCACAGCTATATTTATCCCCATATAAATGAATCTCTTCTTTCTCTTCATAACTCAAATGATTCGCAAAGTTATCCTCCCAGCGTTTTCTAAAGCATACGCCCCACTTTTGAAATTCCCTTACCTTCATATTTTTCTTTCTCAATACCTCTATAAACTCCATTTTCTCCCCCGATGAAATAAAAACCGAGTGTAATTCCCACTCGGCTTTCATTAACAACTTATTGCGATAACTCTACTTCTTTTATTTTCTCTTTCATTCTTGCTTTATCACGATCTAAAATCTCTTTTAAATACTTACCTGTATACGAGCGCTCTTCTTTCACTACTTGTTCTGGCGTTCCGGAAGCAACGATTTGTCCGCCTTTGTCTCCGCCTTCTGGTCCAAGGTCAATGATATAATCAGCTGTTTTAATAACATCTAAATTATGCTCAATTACAAGTACTGTCTCCCCACTCTCAACAAGACGTTGCAACACTTCTAGAAGACGTGCAATATCATGTGCATGTAAGCCAGTCGTTGGCTCATCTAAAATGTATAACGTACGCCCTGTAGAACGACGGTGTAATTCAGAAGCTAATTTCACACGCTGCGCCTCACCACCTGATAACGTCGTAGCTGGTTGTCCTAATTTCATATAACCAAGCCCTACATCTACAAGCGTTTGAAGTTTACGCCTAATTTTCGGGATATTAGCAAAGAACTCTACCCCATCTTCAATTGTCATCCCTAACACTTCAGAAATATTCTTATCTTTATATTTCACTTCTAACGTTTCACGGTTGTAACGTTTACCGTGACAAACTTCACACGGAACATACACGTCTGGTAAGAAATGCATTTCAATTTTAATAATTCCATCACCACGACACGCTTCACAACGGCCACCCTTTACGTTAAAGCTGAAACGTCCTTTTTGATATCCACGTACTTTCGCTTCATTCGTTTGCGCAAATACATCACGAATATCATCAAATACACCCGTATATGTTGCTGGGTTGGAACGTGGTGTACGCCCGATTGGTGATTGATCAATATCAATAACTTTATCTAACTGCTCAAGACCTTTAATTTCTTTATGAGCCCCTGGCTTCGCTTTCGCCTTATATAACTTTTGAGCTAACGATTTGTATAGCACTTCATTAATCATCGTACTTTTTCCAGAGCCAGATACGCCTGTTACTGCTACAAATGTTCCTAGAGGGAATGACATCTTCGCATTCTTTAAGTTATTTTCTTTCGCACCGATAATCTCCACTTTACGTCCGTCACCTTTACGTCTTTCAAGTGGTACCGGAATAAACTCTTTACCGCTTAAATATTTCCCTGTTAATGAATTCTCGTCTTGCATAACTTCAGCCGGTGTACCCGCTGATACAACTTCACCACCATGAATACCTGCACCAGGTCCGATATCAAGTAAATAATCAGCAGCCATCATCGTATCTTCATCATGCTCAACAACGATTAACGTATTTCCTAAATCACGCATTTCCTGCAATGTGCGAATAAGACGATCATTATCACGCTGATGCAAACCGATAGAAGGCTCATCAAGAATGTAAAGTACGCCAGTAAGGCGAGAACCAATTTGTGTCGCTAAACGAATACGCTGCGCCTCACCACCTGATAAAGTTCCTGCAGCACGACTTAACGTTAAATAATCTAAACCGACGTTCACTAAGAACCCCACACGCTCCTGAATTTCTCTTAAAATTAAATGAGCAATTTTCTGTTGTTTCTCAGTTAGCTCAACAGTTGAGAAGAATTCCTGTACTTCTTGAACAGAATATTTCGTTACATCGGCAATCGTTTTATCACCAACGAAAACAGCTAAACTCTCAGGCTTTAAGCGTCCACCCTTACACTTCGGACAAGCTTGCTCTGCCATATATTTCTCCATTTGCTCACGAACATAATCAGAACTCGTCTCACGATAACGACGCTCGATATTCGGAATAACACCTTCAAATAAAATCTCATTTTCCTTTACTTGACCAAATTCATTCACATAGCGGAAATAAACCTTCTCTTCCCCGCTTCCGTACAACACTTTATCAAATAAATCCTTCGGTATATCTTTCACCGGTATATCCATATCGATGCCGTAATGATTACACACAGATTTTAATAATTGCGGGTAATATTGTGAACTTGTCGGTTCCCAAGGAGCAATCGCATGTTCATTTAATGATACATCCCAGTTCGGAATAACAAGTTCTAAATCTACCTCAAGCTTTGAGCCAAGTCCATCACAAGAAGGACACGCGCCGAACGGACTATTGAACGAGAACATACGCGGCTCTAATTCTCCGATTGAAAAACCACAATGCGGACAAGCATGATGTTCACTAAATAGAAGTTCTTCCTCTCCCATCACATCGATTAAAACTCGGCCCCCACCAAGCTTTAAAGCACTTTCCAGTGAATCTGCAAGTCGGCTGGCAATTCCTTCTTTCACAACAATACGGTCAATAACAACTTCAATTGAATGCTTCTTATTTTTATCTAACGTAATCTCTTCAGATACATCCAGCATCTCTCCATCAACGCGCACACGAACATAACCTTGCTTCTTAATATCTTCTAATACTTTCGCATGCGCACCTTTACGCCCTGACACGATAGGCGCTAGCACTTGCAACTTCGTACGTTCAGGATATTCAAGAACACGGTCTACCATCTGTTCCACTGTTTGTGATGTAATTTCAATTCCATGATTCGGACAAATCGGCGTACCAATTCGTGCGAATAATAAACGTAAATAATCATAAATCTCTGTTACCGTTCCAACTGTTGAACGTGGATTACGACTCGTCGTTTTTTGATCAATTGAAATCGCTGGAGATAAACCTTCAATCGTATCAACATCCGGCTTATCCATTTGTCCTAAAAACTGGCGCGCATACGCGGATAAAGATTCCACGTATCTGCGCTGCCCTTCTGCATAAATCGTATCGAATGCTAACGATGATTTTCCTGAACCAGACAATCCCGTCACAACAACAAGCTGATTTCTCGGAATGGTTACATCAATATTTTTTAAATTATGCGCTCTAGCACCTTTTACAACAATAAAATCTTTACTCACTCTTTTCACCCTTCCGCTTTTAATTCTAGTAGTAAATCTCTTAATTCAGCTGCACGCTCGAAATCTAACGCTTTTGCTGCTTCTTTCATCTCTGCTTCCATCTTCGCAATTGTATTTTCACGTTCTTTTTTCGTCATCTTCTTAGCTGGTGCTGCTTCATATGTTTCCGTATCCTCAGCTGCTGTTGTCGCACGAATAACGTCACGTACTCCCTTTTGAATCGTCTTCGGCGTAATACCATGCTCTTTATTGTAAGCTTCTTGTATACTACGACGACGCTGCGTTTCTTCAATCGCAATCCCCATTGATCTCGTTATGCGATCTGCGTACATAATAACGCGGCCGTTTTCATTACGCGCCGCACGACCAATTGTTTGAATTAATGAACGCTCTGAACGTAGGAACCCTTCCTTATCCGCATCTAAAATAGCTACAAGTGATACTTCTGGAATATCTAATCCTTCTCGTAATAAGTTAATACCGACAAGTACATCAAACTTACCAAGGCGAAGATCACGGATAATTTCAATACGTTCTAACGTTTTAATTTCAGAGTGAAGATAATTCACTTTAATTCCTACATCTTTTAAGTAATCCGTTAAATCCTCTGACATTTTTTTCGTTAAAGTCGTAATTAATACACGTTCATTTTTCGCAATCCGGTCATGGATTTCTCCTAATAAATCATCTATTTGTCCTTCAATTGGTCGTATATCAATTGGTGGATCTAAAAGCCCTGTTGGACGAATAATTTGTTCTATTGCTTTCGGTGACTGCTCTAACTCGTACGGTCCTGGCGTTGCCGAAACGTAAATAACTTGATTCGTTTTCTCTTCAAACTCATCAAACGTGAGCGGTCTATTATCTAAAGCTGATGGCAGACGGAATCCATGATCAACAAGCACTTGCTTACGTGCTTGGTCCCCGTTATACATCGCTCTTACTTGCGGAACCGATACGTGTGACTCATCCATAACAATTAAGAAATCCTTTGGAAAATAATCTAAAAGCGTATACGGCGTTGAACCTGCTGGACGAAGTGTTAAATGACGGGAATAGTTTTCGATTCCTGAGCAAAAGCCCATCTCGCGCATCATTTCTAAATCATAACGCGTTCGCTGTTCTATGCGCTGCGCTTCTAACAATTTACCGTTATCATTTAATTCTTTTAAACGCTCTTCTAATTCTTTTTCAATATTTTCAATAGCGACCTTCAGCTTTTCTTCACGTGTAACGAAGTGAGATGCCGGGAAGATTGCCACATGATCACGTTCTGCTAATACTTCACCTGTTAATGCATTTACTTCTCGAATACGATCGATTTCATCACCGAAAAATTCAATTCGAATACAGTGTTCGTCAAGTGATGCCGGAAAGATCTCAACTACATCTCCGCGCACACGGAATGTACCACGCTTGAAATCAATATCATTACGTCCATACTGTACATCAACAAGTTCACGAAGTAATTGATTACGATCCTTTTCCATACCAACTCGAAGTGAAACAACTAACTCGCGGTATTCTTCCGGAGAACCTAAACCGTATATGCATGACACACTCGCAACGATAATAACATCATCTCGTTCAAATAAGGAAGACGTTGCCGAGTGGCGTAATTTATCAATTTCATCGTTAATTTGCGCATCTTTTTCAATAAACGTATCCGTATGTGGCACGTACGCTTCCGGCTGATAATAATCGTAATAACTAACAAAATACTCCACAGAATTGTTAGGAAAGAAATCTTTCAGCTCACTATATAACTGTCCTGCTAACGTTTTATTATGAGCCATTACAAGTGTTGGCTTCTGCACTTCTTTAATGACATTTGAAATCGTAAATGTCTTACCCGTTCCTGTCGCTCCAAGCAACACTTGCTTTTTCTTACCACTATTAATTCCCTCTACAAGCTTCTCTATCGCTCCCGGCTGATCACCTTGCGGGGAATACTCTGAGATAATTTCAAATGGATGTTCCAACTAAAAACCGACCTCCTCATAAAAATCTGTATTATTATTTTACCACGAATGCTCATAAAAAACCTAAAAAAACGAACAGATATTCGGTAAAACTTTCGACAATATATACATAAAAAAGGAAGGAATAAATACTCCCTTCCTCTACTAACTCTATTTTTTAAGTACATATAATAAGTCATATCCATTGCGCCCATTTTCATTCGTACAATCTATTAACCTATATGCCGTTTCTGATTCACGTTGCTCTTTAACAATCCTTTTACAACTATCTTTATGTAACCCTTTATGGTCACCAGCAAATTGGTCTTGTCTATTATCTAACACATAAAGTATATCTTTCTCACTATGCTCTAACGTTTGAAAAATCGGGTCACCTTCATGTGTATACTGTACAATTCTTATTTTATCAACTTTCCCTTGTTCCACAGTCCAAACGAACTTCTCGAATTTATCTAGATTAGAAATTTCTGCCCCCTTTGCAACGACATCATTCTTCTTATCAATTGCACTGTTAGGTTGTGAACATGCTACTAAACTAAAGAGAAATAAGCATATAAAACCTGTTCTTTTTCCTATTGTTATCCTCTCCTATACAAACTATTGGTATACTAGAAAAAGCTACTTTCCTCTATGAAAGTAGCTTCTTATTTCCTTTCTCCTTCTTCGGAAAAATAACATATGAAAATGAAATCGCAGTATCCGCTAAAAGAATAATAGCCCATACTTGGCTTACACGGCTTGCTGTTTTATTTAAAACGATTCCTGACTCTAACCAATTTCCCCACTGTTCTACTGGAATAAGCCCATACATGAAGAAAAAGAATATATGAACCGCAACAAACAAAATAAGATGTAAAACCCAATTTTTTATTTCCTGCTTCGCATGCGCCATCCCTGTTACTTCAAGTGGTTCTTCGATAATAGGCGCCGGTTCATTCCGCCACTTCGCAACTAATTTTTGTACATATATATCTAATTTCTTCAAATCCTTTTTCCCATAAAAAACTGCATATAATAAAATGATTACCGTAATGATTTGAAAATTAGAGAACTTCCCTGTTTGATAATAGTCCAATACCCCTAAAGTTAAAATAAACACTTCATTTATGAGTAGCACAATCCCCATAATAAAGCTCGCCTTTTTCAAGCGAAATCCATACCTTAGTAAAAAGAATCCAATAGCTGATAGCCAAAATACAATCTCTGCACCAATTAAAAAGTACCATCGATATTCTGCGAGTATACTCATTTATCCCTCTCCCTTTCATCATATATACGAAAAGCCTCATCCATATATACTAGAAGCTCTTCCTCAATTGGATACATACTCATTTTCTGTGAATCTTCTTTTGATTTTCTTACTTCCCACAATTTATCTAAAAACGCTTCATCACCATTAGCCATCTCTAAACACTTCTGCATTAATTTCTTCGTTGCCTCTTGTACTTCATCACACGATGCTTCCTTACCGTCTTTCATAAAATTACGTAATTGCTTTAATAAATCTACCCACTCTAACACATTCGGATCTTCCTCACTCATATTTGGTAAATTATGAAGTAAATCTTGCTCTTCTTTCGAAAAGACTTCATTTTGAAATATTTCACGTATACGCGGAGACTGTTTCGAAAGCTGAATAAGCTCAAACATAACTTTCCAATCCAGCTCCCCCTCTACATCTACCGAATAAACAACTGCTTGTAAAACACGCTCCATTCGATTAAATTTCTTTTGTTCTTCCTGTACAAATCGAAGTTGTTTTTCAAGCGAGTCTTTTGAATTAAGTTCACCTTTTACTAACATATTCGTAATCTCTTTTAATGAAAAACCCATTTCTTTTAAAAATAAAATTTGCTGCAAACGAACAACATTTCTCTCACTATATAACCGATGTCCTCCATCAGTTTTCCCACTCGGCTTTAATAAATCGATTTGATCATAATAACGTAACGTCCTTACTGTAACCCCTGTTTCCCTCGTTAGTTCTTGAATTGAAATCAACTCCATCACCTCTTCTCCTTCATTATAAAAGGTGACGTAACGTAACTTTCAAGTAGTTTGTAAAAAAAATACAAAAAGCTGTTTATACCTTTTGTATAAACAGCTTTTATGGAAGTAACCCCTTTTGTATAGCACGTCCACAAGATAAAATAATTGCCCCAACAACAACACTTGTTGCTGTTTTATGATAATGCGCTAACATTAATAAATAGTATGATAAACCTACAGCACCAATCATAATACATACACTTGGCCCTGGATTGCGCGAGAAGTTTTGCATCCCCCACAAAAGTGCAAATATAGCCGTCGCAACACATAATACCGCTAATCCCATCCCGTTTCCCCTTTATATATTTATTTAATTCCCCTTGCTGCTAATACACTCGTCGATGCCATGCTAATTAACAGTCCGAAAATAACTATATATAATAATTCATTCACATCCACGATTTGTCTATCTAAATACTTATTTACAGAAAGATACATAATGAACAAGAAAACGAAGCTTGTAATACAAATCACAAAATACGACTTCATCTTGTTCACAACTCTCTCATCAATCAACGGTACTCCCTCTTCTTTCAAACGCTTCTGTTCTCTATATTCCGAAATTCCGTATAAAATAACTAATGCGACATTCGATATAAAAATTACTTCCCACGAAATACTTAAAATCATTAAACTCGCATTTAACATCAGCCCCGCTATAGATAAGCTTCCTATAAACTTTATAATATCTTGCTTACTCATACATGATCAGTCTCTTTCTTATTTCTATATTTCCACTTCGGCCAATAGTTCACAAAGAAATAGACAAACTGCCCTAGTACAAATAAAACAAAAGGCATTCCAGCATTTCCGTAAACAATTAAATTGTACAAACTCCATATTGCTAAACTTATCACGAAAAATAACCCTACATATTTAAACGCTTTATCCGATTGAAATCTCTCAAACTCATCTTGCATTTTCATTCCTCCTATCGCTATGCTCGTTTTCCCGCCATTACTCCTATGATGAGACTACCCGCAAATAAGAAACTACATACAATGAATATTTCTGGAATCGGTATAACAGCCCTTCCTATTCCTTTGCTCGCAACAATATAAACTATAAGCAGAATAAACGCGAATATAAATGAGACATTTACATACTTTTTTATATTTTCATTTACCCGCTCATCTATATCTGGCAGTTCTTCTTTTTTGTACTTACGCTTTTTGTAATTCGTATACAATATCAGAAATACAATTGCTAAAACGTTACTAGCTACGAGCGGTAAAATTGGTATAGCTGGATTCATAATACGAACTACAATATCTCCCAAAAACAATCCAAAAGTCGCACCGATAAATAACTTTTTAGTATCGTTCATTTTCTCTCCCCTTACTCCAGCGTAAATATTTCCTCTACCTTCATCTCAAAATATTTGGCGATTTTTAGGGATAACTCTAGACTCGGGTTATAGTGGTGATTTTCAATCGCCACTATTGTCTGCCGCGTCACCTGCATCGCCTTTGCCATTTCAACTTGTGTTATATGATGTTGCTTTCGTAATTCTTTAATTTTATTTTTCACACCCATAGGCTCCACCTTCGAAAGTAAAGATATCTTTACTCAAATTATAAATATTTTCCAGTTATAAATAAAGATATCTTTACAAATTTTAAAAAATGTTTCACTGAACAGCTTCTCTAACACAGTAAGACAGGAATTAAATTTATATCAACGATTTTTTAAATATATCAGCGCAACTCCATTTATATCGGCGATTTTTTAAATATATCGACTTACCGACAAATATCGACATCCGTAGCACTATAGGCATAAGAAAGAAGCTGTCCCAAAATATCTTTTGGGACAGCTTCTTCGTCTTACTACATAAATCCTAATGCATATACAAGAACGTACCCAAGTACCGAAAGGCAAACCGAGCCAATTAGCCCTGCCACGAATGCCCTACTTCCTAATTTACGGAACGTTTTAAACTCTACATTTAAACCTAGCCCTGCCATCGCCATTGCAATAAGCATGTACGCAATTACTACAATGTATCCGGCAACAACTTCTGGGATAATCCCAAGCGAATGCACCGCACTCATTGCTAAAAATCCGAAGATGAACCAAGGAATCGGAAGGTCGCGCCACGATTTTTTTTCTTTGCTTCCCTCGCTCTTGCCAAACCATAGTCCAATTAAAATCGCTACTGGCACAAGCATCGCTACGCGCGTTAATTTCACAATAACCGCGATGTCTACAGCCGTGCTACCTCCTGGCGCCGCAGCAGCGATAACATGAGCGATTTCGTGCAATGTCGCACCTGCGAACACGCCGTAACCATAGGGTGAGAAGCCAAGCACTGGGTATAATAGCGTATAAATAAGTGTAAATATTGTACCTAAAATTGCAATAATCGCTGCCCCAACTGCCGTTTCTTCATCTTTCGCTTTCACTTGCGGTGCAATTGCCACGACCGCTGCAGCTCCGCAAATTGCCGTCCCACATGCTGTTAAAATTCCAAGTTTCTGTTCTACTTTAAATACTTTCGTTAGTCCATATACAACGAAAATTGTAAATGTGATAACAACCGCTGCGATGACCAATACTTTCGGCCCCGCCTTCGCAATATCTACAAGATTTAACCGCATTCCAAGTAAAATGATCCCGAAGCGAAGCAACTTCTTACTCGCAAAGTTCGTTCCCGCTATTGCTTCTTGAGGAATTCCGATTGCCGCGCGCCAAACCATCCCGATTAGAATAGCGATTACTAATTGTCCCATAATATTTAAAAATGGAAGCTCTGCTAAATATTTCGCAGCGATTGCGATTAATAACGTAATCCCAATACCTTGCGAAAATCCAAAGCCCTTCTTCTTTTGTATAACAAGTGTTTGTTCCACTTTATACCACCCCAATAATCGTATTGGAACATGCATGTTCTTTCTAGTTACATTATAAGAGAATTTTTATAATAAGTTTAATATCAATATTGAATCCCTATCATCAGAAATACTTATGATAAAATGAAAACAAAAATAAAGGGGCCTAACAAATGAACGTCGACATTTTGAAAATCTTTGTTACTGTCGTTGAACAAAAACATTTTTCGCGTGCTGCGGAACTATTAAACCTTTCACAACCCGGGGTTAGTATGCACATTCGCAACTTGGAAAATGAATTGGGGACTACACTTATTCAGCGCTCCCCAAAGCACGTCCAAGTTACGGAAGCTGGAAACATATTATACATACACGCAAAGCAAATGCTTTCACTTTATGAAGATGCGAAACAAGAAATTAATGAATTGCACAACGTCGTAACGGGAACGCTGCGAATCGGCGCTAGCTTTACAATTGGCGAATACTTACTTCCGAAAATACTTGCGCGCTTTGCGAATGAAAATCCGCACGTCGAAGTTCATACATTTATCTCAAATACGGAAGAAGTTTTGCAAAGCCTCCGCTCTAATCAAATTGATATCGGCTTAGTGGAAGGGCAAGTCGTATATGCTGACGTGGACGTTGAAACGTTTATGCAAGATGAAATGAAGCTCGTCGTCCCTCCAAATCATCCATTACTTCACATCAAGGATATAAACGAAACTACTCTCCAAGACCAAGTATGGGTATTAAGAGAAAGTGGCTCTGGGACACGTGCCTATAGCGATCGTTTCATTCATCAACATCATTTAAAAATGAAACGATTCTTTACATTTAGTAGCATTCAAAGCGTAAAGGAAGCCGTCGCTGCCGGGCTCGGCATCGCTATACTTTCTGACTGGACCGTGCGGAAAGAACTACTAGCCAAAGAACTATTCCACGTCGAAGTTCCAAATGAAAAGCTAATCCGTCCATTCTCCATCGTGCGCGGCAAATATTTTATCCCTTCTAAGGCTATTCAGGTCTTTTTAAATCATGTAGATTCTTTTGCGAAAAAACAGAGTTGACCTTCACATTAGTGTGAAGGTTTACAATACCTTTAAAAGGAGTGAAACACATTGCGAATTGGGGAGTTATCTAAAAAAACAGGGGTCAGTGAGCGCTCACTGAGACATTACGAAGAAAAGGGATTACTCCCTTCAAACCGCCTCACAAACGGCTATCGTGATTTCGATAAAAGTGCCATTGAAAAAGTAGAGCTTATTCAAATGTACTTACAAATTGGCTTAAATTTAGAAGAGACAGCACGAATGTTGCGCTGCCTCGAAATAGAACCACACCTATACGAAAATCCGTGCAGCAGTATCCTTGCACTTTACGAAGACAAACTCAGTGAGGTAACGAAACAAATCACATTACTTTCCAACATTCAAACGAATTTACAAAAACACGTTTCACTCCTAAAACAAACAAAAGAAAAGAGATGATTACATGTTCGTCATACACGGCAGTTCAAGACAAAACGGGAACACGGAAACTCTAACACATATGATGATTGATGGAATTGAAACAGAACAAATTTACTTACGTGATCATATCGTCCATCCTATTACAGATCAACGTCATGATGCAGAAGGATTTCAACCTGTAAATGATGACTACGAGCAGTTAATCGAGCGCATGCTAGAGCACGAAACTATTATCTTTGCGACGCCCCTCTATTGGTACGGCATGAGCGGTCATATGAAGAACTTCGTCGATCGCTGGTCGCAAAGTTTACGCGATAAATCCCTTCATCTCAAAGAAAAGATGACAGGTAAAAAAATGTATGTTGTTATCGTTGGCGGGGATAATCCGAAGCTAAAAGCATTACCGCTTATCGCTCAGTTCCAATACATCTTTGATTTTGTCGGTTCTTCATTTGAAGGCTATATTATTGGGGATGCGAATGGACTGGATGAAATCAAGAACGATTCTGAGGCGCTGGCAAAAGCACAACTGTATAATAACGAATTCAAAAATCACAAATACAAATAAGTTTGACAAACTCATTTGTATGCGCATACAATAAAAATAATATTATGAAAGGAAGGTACTTTGACCAATGAAGTTCTAATTCTCTTATTTATTTCATCCATCACAAATAGTGAACAAAAATGATGAAAACTAGCAGGGGATTAGTCTGTCCATTTGTCGATACTTTCTTTCGAGACGGTTATGTAAAAAATCGTTTATTTATGTACGATTTTTACATTCAAGGGCGACGTTTATCCTCTCTAGTGAAACTAGGGAGGTTTTTTTATGACTATTTTATTCGCACGTAATATTGAAAAGAGCTTTGGTGATCGCACCCTATTTACGTTACCATCACTGGAAATTCAAACAAACGATCGCATAGGAATTGTTGGAGTCAACGGAGCTGGAAAATCTACGTTATTACAAATATTAAGTAAAGAAATAGAGGCTGACCAAGGTATAGTAACTCACCATAGTTCTATCGCTATCATTCCTCAGCTTAGCGAGGAACTACCGGAAACCGCTTCTTCTCTTACAAAAGGAAAATGGAATATTTCAAACGTTGCAGATTCAATGAGCGGCGGCGAACGAATGCGCCTAAAGATTGCTCATGCTCTCGAACAAGATGCAGGCATTCTATTTGCTGATGAGCCAACAAGTCACTTAGATATGTTCGGTACAGAGCAATTAGAAAAGGCACTTTTATCTTATAACGGTGCACTTGTTTTAATATCGCATGATCGTGATTTTCTAGATACCATATGTACCAAAATCATCGAAATTGAAGACGGTACTATTCAAGAATATAAAGGGAATTATTCAAACTATCGAAAACAAAAAGAACGTGAGCGAATACAAAAGCAAGCGGAATATGAGCAATATGTACAAGAAAAAAATCGTTTAGAGCAATCAATTTTACAAAGAAAGCAACGTGCTTCTAGCATGACAAAAGTCCCAACGCGGTTCAGTTCATCTGAATCTAAACTTTATAAATTAAGTGGGGCACATGGCCAAGAAAATGTTAGCAAAGCAGCGAAAGCATTAGAGACACGTCTCGAAAAATTAGAAAAGCAAGAAAAGCCAAAGGATCTTTCTCAAGCTCATTTTGACGTGCAATACCATACACCCATTCATAGTAAAGTGGTGGTACAGCTTAATAAAGCAACAAAGAAAATAAGTGACCGCACACTATTTAAAAATATGAATGGAACTATTGCTCCTGGTGCAAAGCTTGCTATTTTAGGCGCAAACGGAAGTGGAAAAACAACTTTGTTCAATATGCTTCTCACAAACGAGCGCGGCATTCAGCTTTCGAAAAGCTGTAAAATTGGATACTTTGAACAAACACTATCAATTTTAAAAACAGATAAAACCATTTTAGAAAATGTTCTAGAAGAAACAAACTATACGGAGTCGTTCGTACGAACAATACTTGCAAGGCTCCTATTCCGCCGTGAAGATGTTCATAAACCTGTGCACGTCTTAAGTGGTGGTGAACGAATGAAGGTTGCACTTGCAAAAGTATTTTTAGGAAACTATAATATGCTTCTGCTCGATGAACCGACAAACTATTTAGACTTAGCAACGCAAGAAGAATTAGAAAGCATGTTACAAGAGTATCCTGGCACCATACTTTTCATTAGCCATGACCGCGCCTTTATTCGTTCTGTTGCAGACCATATTCTAAAAGTAGATGAGAGAGAGCCTAGAATATTCCACGGCAATTACGAGCAATACACAAAAAGAACAACTCAAGCTTCTGTAAATATTACTGAACAAGAATTATTACGGTTACAAACAAAATTAACAGAAATCATCAGCCGGATTTCTATACCAAATCCTCAAGATGACATCACATTTCTCGAACAAGAATACGAAAAATTATTAGTTCAAATTCAAAAATGTAAAGAAGCGCTCTAATGTCTTCCCTATATATCGACGGGATCTTCCGCATTTCCCAAGAAATATCGAGGCTTCGACATAGAATATCAACTTAAACACGATAACAGCATCAATAACAATAAAAAAGCCGTGCACCAGCACGGCTTTTCACTTTATATACGGACAGCAGTCCCGCTCACAGCAACCATTAGCATCCCTTCGCGAACTACTTCGTAGTCCACATCGATACCGACAATGGCATTCGCATTTTTTTGTCTTGCGAGAGTTTTCATCTCTTCCATTGCAATGTCGCGTGCTTCTTTCAATTTACTTTCGTAAGCGCCTGCACGGCCACCGACAACGTCACGGACAGAAGCGAAAAGGTCACGCACGATATTCGCCCCCATAATTGCTTCGCCATTGACGATATCGATATAGTCAATAATCTCTTTTCCTTGAATGGTAGAAGTTGTTGTTACAATCATGCTTTATAGCCTCCCATATAAGATTTCCACTTACTTATGGTGCACTAATTCAGCAGAAATTATATTTACGAACTAAACTGTGCTTCGTATAACCTGCTATACCCTCCGCCACGCTCAATTAATTCAGCATGTGAACCTTGTTCTGCAATACCATCTTTATTTACAACGACGATGCGATCTGCATTTTTAATAGTTGCTAGCCTGTGAGCGATAACTAACGTTGTACGACCGACAGATAGTTCAGCAAGTGATTTTTGGATAGCAAGTTCCGTCTCTGTGTCTAGCGCAGAAGTTGCTTCATCTAAAATTAAAATTGGTGGGTTTTTCAAGAACATACGGGCAATTGCTAAGCGCTGCTTTTGTCCTCCTGAAAGTTTCACACCACGCTCACCAATAACTGTATCTAAACCATCTGGTTGCGAGTAAATTAAGTCCTCCAACTGGGCACGTTTTACCGCCTGCCAAATTTCAGATTCTGAAGCTTTTAAGTTTCCGTAAGCGATATTTTCACGAATTGTTCCTGAGAATAAGAAAACATCTTGCTGCACAATTCCGATTTGCTTACGAAGTGACGATAACGTCATCTCTTTCGTGTCAATGCCATCAATTTGAATCGATCCAGATGAGTGTTCATAAAAACGCGGTAATAAACTACATAGTGTTGTTTTCCCTGCCCCTGATGGTCCAACGAAAGCAACTGTTTCACCTGCATGTATTTTCAAACTAATATCGTTTAAAATCGGCTCTTTATTTTCATATCCGAACGTGATGTTATTGTATTGAATATCGCCGTGTACATGTTTAACTTCGATTGCATCTTTAGAATCTACAATATCCGGCTCTGTTTCCAGAAGTTCTACATATCTTTTAAAACCAGCGATTCCTTTCGGATAACTTTCAATAACCGCATTAATTTTTTCAATTGGGCGGAAGAAAATGTTCGTTAACAAAACGAATCCAATAAATCCACCGTACGTTAATTCACCTTGCAGTACGAACCATGTACCACATATTAATACAAAGAGTGTTACAAGACGCATCAGCATATAACTAATAGATGAATTTAACGCCATAATTTTATACGCCATTAATTTTGTTGTACGGAAACGAGCATTGTTTACAGCAAATTGCTCTTTCTCAAACTTTTCATTTCCGAATGCTTGTACAACGCGGATACCACCAACATTGTTCTCGATACATGCATTGAAATCAGCAACGTCTGAGAATAAACGTCTAAACGTACCTGTCATTTTTTTGTTGAAGTAAAGTGCCAACCATAATAAGAACGGGATTACGAAGAATGTTAGAAGTGCTAACTTCCAGTTAATCATCATCATAAATGAAAATGCTCCGACTAAAGTCATAATGGCAATGAATAAATCTTCTGGTCCGTGGTGAGCAATTTCCCCAATTTCCATTAAATCGTTTGTAAGACGTGAGATTAAATGACCTGTTTTATTATTATCAAAAAATCTGAATGATAGCTTTTGAATGTGATCAAATAATTTCTGTCTCATATCTGTTTCAATGTTAATACCAAGCATATGCCCCCAATATGTAACGACATATTGTAAACCTGCATTTAACACATAAACTGCGAATAAACCGAAACAAGCCCATAAAATAAGCGTCCAGTTTTGTCCTGGTAATAACTTATCAATAAATTGATTTACGATAAGCGGGAAACCAAGTTCGAGTAAGCCTGCGATAACTGCACAGGAAAAATCAAGTATAAATAAACCTTTGTACGGTTTATAGTAAGAAAAAAATTTACGTAGCATATTTTTCCTCCCTTTTCCAAATTAAAAGACTCCCTAAATGATAACCATTATCAAATAATTATTCAAGTTATCCGTCTACGAAACTAAAAAAGTGAGCAAATCTAAAAAAGCCTAATCCCTCATTTATATCAATGAGAAATTAGGCTTCATTTATATATATTACTTATCGTATTCAAATAAATGTGCCCACTTATAACGTGCGGTCCTTCTATTTTTTCACAAATACATCTTTTAAACAATTCGAAACTTGTAATACCTTCGATACACCCTTTGCTTTTCTAAGTTCTTATCCGTTTATTTCCCACTGTGCAATAAACAGTTTAACTTGTAGATCTAAAGTTATATATTAACCCTCCCTAAAGTTTCCCCACTACATTTGGATTTGAAAATAGCGACGAACAGTTTCTTCAATCTCATGTTTTTCTAGTTTTTCTTTTGTTTTTTCTTTTCCATCAACCATAATTAGCGTGTCTCCTAACAAAGTGATACGCCCATTTTCTGTCACTCTTGAAAGGAAATACATCTTGTTGAACATTGATTCTGGAGCTGTTTCAGTTAAGACACAGATTGGATGAATGTTCTCCAAGTTCCATTTAGGATAAGGCTGCTCAAATCGATATAGAATCTCCCATTCATCATCAGTCTTTTTTTGCAAATAATAAAACGATGTTGTTTCATCTTTATTTACTCGGTAAAGGCCATCACTATCTACAACTTCCTCTCCATTCAGCGGAACAGGAATTCGTGGCGAATTACCGCCCATACCTACATCCACCAAGTATTCTTTATTATCAATTGGTACGATTATGAATAAGTGAGCATTTTCAAGAGCCCAAATTCCTTCTCTTACATATACAGTTCCTGCCATAAGATACGGGTCAAAACCTAATTCTTTTAGCAGAAAATAAAATATTCCGTTTAACTCGTAGCACACGCCACCCTGTTTCGCATGAACAATTTTTTGATACAAATCTTCTTCACGCAAAGATAGCGGTTTTCTTGCCAGAATATCAAGATTCTCAAAATGAACGTTGAGTACATGTTGTTTTTGAAGATGAGATAAGTAAGAGAAACTTACCTCTCTTTTTTCAGATTGAATATGTTCTAAATATTTTTGAATATCCAAAAATCATCCACCTCATTTAACTTTTTATAATGTTTCTTTTCACACTCATATTATAAAATTGATTGTTGATAAACAAAAATATAAAATAACTATCATATTAATAACTTTGAGTATATAAGAGAAGGTGAACACATTTTATGGAATTACTGCAGCTCAAGTATTTTAAGACAGTCGCTCGTACGGAACATATAACAAAAGCGGCACAGGAACTTCATATCTCCCAACCAGCTTTAAGTGTTACTATCGCTCGATTAGAAGAAGAGTTAGGAGTTCCCTTATTCGATCGAATCGGAAGGCAAATTCGCCTAAACACTTTCGGAAAAGCTTTTCTCAAGCAAGTAGATACAGCCCTTGAGGCACTAGAAGTAGGCAAACGACAAGTTACAGACATGGCTGGATTAGAACGTGGAAGTGTTTTAATAGCTACTACGACCTTAAATCGAGTATCTGAATTACTAGCACCTTTTCTAGACTTATATCCACACATTAACTTCCGCATAACGCAAGCATCCACAGAAGAATTGAAAGTTCAACTTCTTGAAAAAGGCGAAATCGACTTTTGTCTTACTCCTTCACCTATTGATCGACTAGGAATTTATAGTCTTCCATTAATGACCGAAGAGATTGTACTAGCTGTGCCGAGTACACATCGTCTCAAAAATCGCCACCGTATCAAGCTAAGTGAAGTAGCAGATGATCCGTTCATCTCCCTAAAGCCAGGATACAGCTTCCGTGAAATTACAGACAAGTTCTGCAGGCGGGCTGGGTTTACGCCCAATGTCGTATGTGAAGGGGATGAACCTGCAGCCATCAGCGGCTTAGTACGCACCGGTCTTGGTGTTGCCTTTTTACCAATTGCAGCAAAAAAGGAATTACCCCCACTGACGCTTCTCCATATTGAAGAGCCCGTTTGCCAATGGACGCCTCATTTAGTGTGGAATGAAAAACACTACTTATCACTTGCTGCACAAACGTTTCGCGAGTTTGTTGCACAACATTACGCTCAAGTAAAACCGTAAATTGTAACAAAAAAGAAGAGGCTGTATAACTACAATGTTATACAGCCTCTTCTTTCGTTTCATTTTAAAGATTACATCGCTTCCGAATCCCACTCATGCTCTTGCTGAACAAATACAACACCTAATTCATGATGTCCCCCGGCGTATAATGCTGTTTGAGCAAGACGAAGCTCACCATTTGTATCTACTACTTCTAATTTACAAAACGCCCCTGTCGTCTTCGTTTGAAGCGCATCATAAAACTCTTCGGTACTTCTTGGAATGACTCCATTTACTTTCGTAATAACTTCTCCAGGCTTTAAATTCATCTCCGCCCCAATTGTATTCGGAATTGTATCTAACACAACAAGTCCATCATTACGTGCTGCAAAGTATGCTGGTCTTTTCTCGTCTGCAATCTTCTCTTGCATCGAGATTGTAAAGCGCCCAAGCATTGCGACTCCCATCGCGATAATTGCGAGTACGTGCCACCAGTAACTTGCGACACCTAAAACGAGTACGAGCCCTGCTAATCCATAGACACGTCTTCCTGTAAATAATAAAGCTTCCGTCGGCTCATAACTTCTAACCTTTCTCATAAATCCAATTAAAAATGGAACGAGGAATAAAGAGTATGTAGTCGAACCTATTGAAACGACAGGCCACCAAGAAATAAATCCTGTCACCGCGTCTCCTGGTATAAGAATAAATACTGGTACAAGCCATAAACGATTTGATTCATGTAGTCCAATTCTCAAACCACGCTTACCCTTTTTAATTTTCGGCGTAGAATATCGCACTGCATTTTTAGAGATTAATAACCCCTCTACAACGAGCATAACGCCTAGTAAAATAGCAAGGGATACAATCGTACCCTCTTCACCTTCTCCAAGCTGTAAGAAGGAAACTGGCATCTTAGACGATAACAACACGAGTGCAATAGCGATTCCGAAAGTATAAGCTACAGATAAATATCGATACATAGCAGTTAATCCGAATAATAACGTCCACAGTAAAATTGCCCATAAACTCGCTTTTGAAACAACAAGCCCAAGCCCAATCGTAATAATAGATACGATTAATCCGTACCCAATACCTGCAAATAGAGTTGTTCGTAGTTCAAACCAAATATCATATACTTTAAAAGAAAAATCTTTTCGTTCTCGTAATATACGTAAGTATCCAACGAAGATACTACTAATTAAAAATACATAGACAGCAGGGTGTAAGAAAAAACGTCCAACTGCTCGTAGTATTTCAAAAATCCATGCCTCCACGAATTCATTCACCACCATTTATATCATTCTTTCTTTTTATCTTATCATAACTAAAGAAACGTTTGTTTAACACATAAAAAAATACAGGCATCAAAGTGCCTGTATTCTTTCTTATTTCGCTATTAATTTTAATGCCGTTTGTAATTGTAAATCATTTTCTCCAGAACGAATCTTCTCAATAATTTTATTTTGAAGCGCTTCAGCTGTCTTTTTATCGAGTTGTCCTGTTGCTTCCATCTCATTCGCATTTTGGAATGCTTTTAGTGCTGATTCTGTCTCTTTGCTAAAGTATCCATCTTCACGTCCTGGTACATATCCTAAGCTCTTAAGCATTTCTTGCGCATGTTTTACTTGTACATCATTTGAATTGTATGAAAGTGTCTTTTCAATTTGAATTGGTGTCGCATGATAATAATCTGGTTGCTTCACTTCTACAGTTGGCGCGATTCCTTTTTTATGAATCCAATTGCCATCTGGTGTTAACCATTTAAACATTGTTAATTTAATATTGCTACCATCTTTAAATGGAACAGCTTGTTGGACAGTACCTTTACCAAACGTTTTTTCACCAATTAAATCGTATCCTTCTCCCTCTTTTAGCGCACCCGCTAAAATCTCTGAAGCAGAAGCACTTCCATTATCAATTAATACTGAAATTGGATATGGCTTTCTTTCTTTCAATTCCGTAGAGAATTTCTTCTTCTCACCATTTCGCTGTTCTACTTGTAGCATTGGCTTTTTATCTGTCATGATGTCTCCTAGTATGTCTTCTACACTATTTAAATAGCCACCAGGATTGCCACGTACGTCAATAACTAAGCCTGCTATCTGTTTCTTCTCTAACTCTTTTAACTGATCCTTAAATTCTTTCGCAGTATTTTCAGCAAAAGAAGTAATTTGCATATAACCGATGTCTTTTCCGCTCTCTTGCTTTACTGAACTAAATACAGTGAAAATCGGAATCTTTTCACGCTTAATTTTAAATACTATCGGATCAGCCACTCCTGCGCGCTTAATTTCAATTGCAACAGTCGTTCCTTTTTTACCACGAATTTTTAATACTGCTTCTTCACGTGATAAATCTTTCACACTATTTCCATCTACAGATAAAATTTGGTCATTCGGTTTAATTCCTATCTTTTCTGCTGGTGAACCTTTAATTGGCGATACGATAATAAGCTTACCGTCCGTTTTGTTCACTTCAGCTCCAATCCCTTCAAGTTCAGGATCTAGTGATTGACTAAACTGTTTTGCCGTTTCTTTATCCATATACGTGGAATAAGGGTCCTTCAGCGTAGACAACATGCCTTGTATTGCACCTTCAACTAACTTGTCTTCTTTCACGTCTTCCACATAACGTGAATCAATTAGTGCATACGCCTCATTAATTTTTGCCAAATTCCCTTGCGCTGTGCCAGCATTACCATTCGATACTGTTTGCGTTACATACGCTGGGTTTATCCCAAACCAGTACATACCACCAAACATCCCGCCAGCACCAATTAAAAATGCAACAACCATTCCAATAATTGCAACTCTACGTTTCAATGCGGAATTCCCCTTTCCAGAACACACAGGTGGTGTAGCAAAAGGCATCACACGATGTGTGATGCCTTTACCTATTTCTACTATATGATAAGCTTGTACGAATTATGTTTGCAACTTTTTATACTTTTAAGAAGCGACGAATTGACATTACACTTCCCCACATACCGATTAACGCACCGATTAACACTAATAAACCAGCTAATTGGAATACGAATGGGTTGTATGGTAGAAGCTCGAAAATTGTTCCGCCAAGTTTTTCATTAAACACACCTTGCAATGAATTATATATAACTAAAATTAGGCCAATTGGAATAATTGATCCTAATACTCCTAGGAATAATCCCTCTAACAAGAACGGCCAACGAATAAACCAGTTTGTTGCACCAACAAGTTTCATAATTTCAATCTCAGTACTACGAGCATAAATTGTAATTTTAATTGTGTTAGAGATTAAGAACATCGCTGTGAATAGAAGACCAGCAATTAATGCAATCCCGATGTTACGACCAGTTTTTACAGTATCAAATAATTTTTCAACTTGACCTTTACCGTATTGAACATTACTTACAAACTGCATTTTCTCAATCTTTTTCGCAATCGCCGCTGTATCTGTTGGTTCTTTCGCCTTTACAACAAATACATCTTTCAGTGGGTTATCTTGCTCAAATAACTCGAACGTTTTTCCACTATCGCCTAAGCTTTTAATTAAACGTTTCAACTCTTCTTCTTTAGAAGAATACTTAATAGAATCTACTTTCGCAATTTTACTCATATCTTCTTCTAATTTCTTTTGATCAGCTTCTTTTGCTGCCGGATCAATATGCACACGAATTTCTACATCTTGCTCTACTTTCGTCGCAAAATGGTTCATATTCATAATCGCTGCCAAAAAGACGCCTACAAGTAATAACGTAACTGTTACTGCACTTACAGAAGCAAATGTCATCCATCCGTTACGGGATAGATTTTTCACACCTTCTCGCAAATGTCGACTAAGGGTTTTAGCCTTCATATCCGTATCCTCCCTCAATCTCGTCTCGAACAATTTTTCCGCCTTCAATTGCAATTACACGATGACGAATTGTATTTACGATATCTGCGTTATGTGTCGCCATAACAATCGTTGTACCACGCTCATTAATACGTTTAAAAATACTCATAATATCAAGCGCTGTTTCAATATCTAAGTTACCTGTTGGCTCATCAGCAATTACAACCTTTGGTCTATTTACAATCGCTCTTGCAATCGCCACACGTTGTTGCTCTCCGCCTGAAAGTTCGCTTGGAAGTGCATCTGCACGATCATCTAGACCTACAAGACCTAACACTTCTGTAACACGTTCACGAATCGCATCTGGTTCTTCTTCAATTACTTCTAAAGCAAACGCAACATTCTCATATACCGTTAATTTAGGTAGCAATTTAAAATCTTGGAAAATTACGCCTAATTGACGACGGAAATATGGAACATCTCTTTCTGCTAATGTTTCAATTACAAGTCCATTTACATTAATTGATCCTGTAGATGGCTTCTCTTCACGATACATCATTTTAATAAATGTAGATTTTCCGGCTCCACTCGGTCCAACTACGTATACGAATTCACCTTGTTTAATGTTAACTGTGAGACCAGCAATGGCTTTCATACCATTTGGGTACTCCTTATAAACATTCGTCATTTTTATCATTATTTATCACCCAATACTTAATGATTTTTTTCGAAATACTTTTCTGTACATTTGAAAATAAAAGAAAAACCTTTATTTTCGCTCGACCATTCTTGTTGAAGGTAGCTTCCATACATGCTTTTTATTAGCAACGCTACTCTATGTAACATATTTCATCAAAATTCTACAAACCCCATTGTAACATCAATCGGTTTCCAATTCGGATACAATTTTGTTACAGTTATGTTACATCCCAAGAAAAGGTAAACGAGCTCATGTAATTACTTAACTCGAAGCACTTTTCGGTCAAGTTATACAATCAGCTCGTTTATTAATTACGTTTCTTATTTATGCTCCGCTAACCATTCAGCTACTTTTTTCGCATCTTCACCTTGAATAAGTCCAGGTGACATTGAGCCGCGACCTTTTTTAATAATTTCTTCGATATCTGCAGCGTCATACTTACTGCCTACTTTTCTTAAATCAGGTCCAGTTGCTCCTGCTAAATCTTTCGCGTGACAACCAGCACAACTTCTTTGGAAAATTTGTTCTGCACTATCTGTACTTGCAGACTGATTCGAAGACTTACTCTCTTCTTTATTTCCACATGCTCCTAAAGCAAAAACGACTGATGTCCCCAGCGTAATAGCCAACAATTTCTTTTTCACTTCTATCGCTCCCCATTGTTGATATTCTTTTCATTCATAACTAGGCAATAGTTTTCATAACACATTCAATATTCATTATAAGCATTATCTTTATATAGAAAAACTAAGGTGTATTTCATATTTTTTACAAATATAGTGAGAAGCCTACTAAAATAAGCTTTCATAAATTGTTTCAATTCTGTGAACACCTTAAAAAGTTCTATAAAGAGCCTTTTTCTCCAAACCAAAAATGAGAAGCCCTATATAAAGCCCTACTCTATTACCGCTCTGTTTTACTATTCTCTACTTTTTACAAAACAATATACGGCATTGTATTCTACATGTAATCTCATCAAAAAGAGAAGTTGTCGCCTCCAACTTCTCTTCCTCTTTATTTCATCAATATAAATAAGATAAGCCTCTTTATATCCTCTTGGACCTCAGCATGTGCCAACAATTCTGTTGGCTTTTTCTCTTATTAAATACGAGAACGTAAATACGCATCAATAAACGGATTAATTTCCCCATCCATAACTGCTTGTACGTTACCAACTTCTGTATTTGTACGATGGTCTTTCACAAGAGAATACGGGTGGAATACGTAAGAACGGATTTGGCTGCCCCATCCAATTTCTTTTTGCTCTCCGCGAATCTCATCTAATTGTGCTTGTTGTTCTTCTAATTTCTTTTGATATAATTTCGCTTTCAGCATTTTCATCGCATGTTCACGGTTTTTAATTTGAGAACGCTCTGACTGACATGTTACAACCGTGTTTGTTGGTAGATGCGTTATACGAACTGCTGAATCTGTCGTATTAACGTGCTGTCCGCCTGCACCACTTGCACGATACGTATCTATTTTCAAATCTTCTGTACGCACTTCAATTTCAACTTCATCATTGAATTCAGGTACAACTTCACAAGATACGAACGATGTATGACGACGACCTGAAGAATCGAACGGTGAAATACGCACAAGACGATGTACACCTTTCTCCGCTTTCAAATAACCGTAAGCGTTATGACCTTTAATTAATAATGTAACACTCTTAATACCAGCTTCATCGCCCGGTAAGTAGTCAACCGTTTCTACTTTAAACCCACGTTTCTCAGCCCAGCGTGTGTACATACGTAATAACATAGAACCCCAGTCTTGTGACTCTGTTCCACCTGCACCTGGGTGTAATTCTAAAATAGCGTTATTTTTATCATAAGGATCGCTTAATAGTAACTGCAGCTCGTACTCATTCATTTCTTGAATTAAAGTTTTCACTTCAGATTCTAATTCTTCATGTAAATCTTCATCATACTCTTCTTTAAGTAGGTCATGCGTCATTTCTAAGTTTTCGAACGTCTCATCTAACTGACGGAACCTTCCAACCATATCTTTCAGCGCATTCGCTTCATTAATTACAGCTTGTGCGCCTTGTTGGTCATCCCAAAATCCAGCGCCCATCATCGTTTCTTCTAATTCTGCAATTTGTTTTTCCTTAGTAGGGAGGTCAAAGAGACCCCCTAAAAGCCGCTAATCTCTTAGCCATTTTTTCTAATTCTTGCCTAATTTCTACTAATTCCATTTCCTTCACCTCTATGTAATTGCTGTTACTTTCATATGAAAACAAGGGAAACTCTCTCCGCTTATTACAGAGAGAGTTTAAACCTTTTCATTATACATTTTTTGATGTAAAAGTTTGCAAAGCAGCCTGAACTACAGTTCCCTATTACTGCCCAATGCCACAACAGTTTTTATATTTCTTGCCACTACCGCATTTACATAAATCGTTGCGTCCCATTTGGTCACCTTTTACAACCGGTTTTTTCTTCGCGTCTTCGCCATCGCTTGATGGATGAACAGCTTCACCTTGAACAACTTCTTGGCGCTCTAAGTTTTGCTCAATTTCAGCTTTCATAATGTAACGAGAGATTTCCTCTTCAATAGAAGCGATCATCGACTCGAACATTGCGAATCCTTCCATTTGGTATTCACGAAGTGGATCGATTTGTCCGTAAGCACGTAAATGAATACCTTCACGAAGATGATCCATTGCATCGATATGATCTGTCCATTTCGTATCTACAACACGGAATACAACAACCTTTTCGAATTCACGCGTCTGCTCTTCAGGTAGAAGTTTCTCTCTTTCGTTATAACGCTCTACTAATTTCGCGATGATTGATTCGCTCATTTCTTCTGGAGCAAGACGACGTAACTCTTCTTCTTTTACATCTCCTTCTTCAAGAAGGTTTGTATTTAAGTAATCGACAAGACCTTTCATGTTCCAATCTTCTTCGATTTCTTCTTGCGTATGAAGTGCAACCGCACGTTCTATCGTAGATTTCATCATACCTTCAATAATGCTGCGTAAGTTCTCTGAATCCATTACTTCTTGACGCTGTTTATAAATTACTTCACGTTGTTGACGAAGTACATCGTCGTATTGCAATAGCTGCTTACGTGCATCATAGTTATTTCCTTCTACACGTTTTTGTGCAGATTCTACAGCACGAGAAACCATTTTACTTTCGATTGGCTGTGAATCATCCATACCAAGACGATCCATCATCGCTTTCATATTGTCAGCACCGAAGCGGCGCATTAGTTCATCTTCCATTGATAGGTAGAACTGTGTTACACCAGGGTCCCCTTGACGACCAGCACGACCACGTAACTGATTATCAATACGACGGCTTTCGTGACGTTCTGTACCGATAACTGCTAGGCCAACGTTTCTAATATCGTCGCCTAACTTAATATCCGTACCACGACCAGCCATATTCGTCGCAATTGTTACAGCGCCTTTCATACCAGCTTCTGCAATGATATCTGCTTCACGCGCATGGTTTTTTGCGTTTAAGATATTATGACGTACACCTTTACGTGTTAACATTTTTGAAATAAGCTCTGATGTTTCAATTGCAACTGTACCAACAAGAATAGGTTGCCCTTGCTTATGACGATTTACAATATCCTCAACAACTGCATTGAATTTACCTTCCATTGATTTGAAGATTAAATCAGCACGGTCATCACGAATAATATCTTTATTCGTTGGAATTACGATAACATTCATATTGTAAATACTACGGAATTCTTCTTCTTCCGTTTTCGCTGTACCAGTCATACCAGATAACTTTTCGTACATACGGAAGTAGTTCTGGAACGTAATTGTTGCAAGCGTCATACTTTCATTTTGAATTTCTACGCCTTCTTTTGCTTCAATAGCTTGGTGTAAACCTTCGCTATAACGACGACCTTTCATAAGACGACCAGTGAATTGGTCTACGATTACGATTTCGCCTTCTTGTACAACATAATCTGTATCACGGTGCATAACAACGTGTGCACGAAGCCCCTGATTAATATGGTGAAGAAGTGCTACATGTTTTAAATCAAATAAGTTTTCAATATGGAAAGCTTTCTCTGCTTTCGTAATACCATCTTCAGTTAACATTACATTTTTCGTTTTCACATCAAATGAATATTCTTTTTCATTTTCTAATGTACGAACGAATGCATTTGCAAACATGTATAGCTCTGTTGATTTTTGAGCTTGTCCAGAAATAATAAGCGGCGTACGTGCTTCATCGACTAAAATGGAATCGACTTCATCGATGATAGCAAAATTAAGTGGACGCTGAACGCACTGCTCTCTATATAACACCATGTTGTCACGTAAGTAATCGAATCCAAGCTCGTTATTTGTGCTATACGTAATATCAGCAGCATAAGCAGCTTTTTTCTCTTCACGTGACATACTATTTAAGTTAATCCCTACAGTTAGGCCAAGGAACTCATGAAGTTGTCCCATTTCATTTGCATCACGTTGTGCTAAGTATTCATTGACTGTAACAACGTGAACACCTTTTCCTGTTAATGCGTTTAAATATACAGGTAAAGTAGATGTTAACGTTTTACCTTCACCTGTTTTCATCTCAGAGATATTTCCTTCATGTAAGGCGATACCACCCATTAGCTGTACGCCATATGGACGCATTCCAAGAACACGATTTGCTGCTTCACGAACAACCGCAAAAGCTTCAGGAAGTAGGTCATCTACTGTCTCACCTTTTGTTAGACGTTCTTTAAATTCAATCGTCTTTCCTTTTAATTGTTCATCAGTTAGCGGCTTAATAGATGATTCTAATGCATCAATTTGCTCCACTGTCTTCTGCATACGTTTAATTTGGCGTTGGTTGACATCAAATACCTTTTTTAAAATACCGATCATAGGAAATACGCTCCTCTTTTATTAAAATAAAACTTCCGATTGCTTTCTTTTTCTCTTTACAATCAGTCGTTATAAAAATCAAATTTATGTTATGCCAATTTTTCTCCTAATTAAAAAAACTAAAATGTATAAACCTAATGATAATTGTAACACTTGTCTTGTAACTATGACAACAATCGTCCAAATGTCGAGCCGTAGATTTAGAAAAAGTTTTTATTTTATTTGTTCCAACAAACTAATATTTCAAATTCATATTACAAATTTCGTATTAAATCTAAGTAGTATTCTTTCAAGTTCTCTTTTAAAGAAGATGGCTCAATTATTTTTATAGTTTTACCAAAACTAGCTAGATACGAGATGATAAAGTTAATTTCAGCAGGCTCATAAGTTCCTATTAAATATGTATCTTCACATTCTTCCCATAATTTCATCGAAGGGTATTGTTGTTGCTTGAATATCTCTATCCCCCTCGCAGTAATTGAGCATTTAAATTGAATAGCTTGTTCAGTTGCCTTCCAAAGACTATGTGCGTTATGTATATTTATATTTTCCAAATCCAGACTATCCTGAGCACCTACCATTTCTAACGACCTAATACGATCACAGCGAAACACTCGATAAGCCGCTTTATCTAAATCGTAAGCCTGGCAATACCAATAACCTTTCATTGCATAAATCGAAATCGGCTGAATACGGCGCATTGTCGTTTGTTTCGGTGTTACATAGTTTACAGTTAAAGCCCTATTTTGAACAGCAGCTAACAAAATCTCTTCTAGATAACCACATTCATGTGCTTGTTCCAAATGAAAAAAGGACACTCTTTTTTGCAAGTTTTCAATTTGCTCACGCTGTTTTGACGAAACACTATCTAAAAATTTCTTATTAATGGAACGAAACGAGATTTGAAAGGGAATACTTACAAAACTACTTAGTGCTTGCATTGCAAAATAAAGCGCAAAAACTTCATGGTTTGTAAATGAAATCGGTGGTAATGCCATCGTTTTTATTAAACGATATCCTCCATACCGACCATACTCTGCAAAAAGGGGTACACCCATTTCCTCTAATGATGCAATATCACGTAAAGCTGTCCTTTTTGAAATTTGAAATTCATCCATTAAATCTTTCAATGTGAATATTTGTTTTTGATTAATAAAACGTAGCATCTGATTTAAACGTTCAACTTTTTTCATAAATTCTCCCTATAGGTGTCGTATGTTGGCACCTTATATTTGTATAGTAATAAGTGTAAACATATATAAAGGAGGCAATACAATGAACTTTGAAGTAATCCCTTTTTTATCATTAAATGGGCAAGGTGCTAAAGCAATTGCGTTTTACGAACAGTATTTAGGCGCAAAAGTTTTATTTAAAAAGAATTATAAAGAAATGAAAGAATTAGATCCGAATTTCACGTATAAAGAAAGCCAAGAACATTATATTACCCATTCTGTTTTACAAATTGGCACTAATAAAATTATGATTGCAGAACAGGCAGTGGATTCCACACGCCCTTGGCAATTAAGTAATAGCTCATCATTATGCATTCAATCTAAAGATTTCCAAACCATTGAAGCACTCTATCACAATCTAATTCAACATGATGAGGTTTATATTTTAACACCTTTTGAAAAAAACTCCTTCAGCCCGGGTTATGCCATTGTGCGAGATCCTTTTGGAATAGTAATACAATTGACCGTTACAAAACATGACTTCTAAATTTCATTACGAATAAGCCATTTAAATTTATATCAATATTACAAGATAGGAAGGCAAAAACATATAAAGTGAAACTTTAATCAGTGGGGATTTTGTTCATCCCCCACTGATTAT
>NZ_JBALMG010000061.1:65446-88636 GCF_036963225.1 Bacillus sp. JJ783
CACCTAACTTCTTTGCTCCGGCCAAATTTTGAGGTGGGAGTTTTACTGCCCACAAATAGCGGGATAAAAAAAGCGCAGCCTCATTCGGCTGCGCTTTCGAATTATTATTTAGTTTCGATTAAACCATATTTCCCGTCTTTACGGCCATATACAACATTAGTTTCATTTGTATCAGCATTTGTGAAGACGAAGAAACTATGTCCTAGCATATCCATTTGTAAGATCGCTTCTTCAACGTCCATCGGTTTTAAATCGAATCGTTTTGTACGTACAAGTTCTAATTCATCCTCTTCTACCGCATCCAGAACAGCTACTGCTTCTGGAAGGATAAAGTTAGTTTTCACAGAACCCTTTTCACGTAATTTACGGTTTACTTTTGTTTTATGTTTACGAATTTGTCGCTCAATTTTATCAACTACTAAATCAATCGCAGCGTACATATCGCTATTTGTTTCTTCTGCACGAAGTAATAAATCTGTAAATGGAATTGTCACCTCGATACGTTGCTTGTCAGAGTATACCTTTAAATTAACTTTAATCTCTGGGAATGTATCAAAATAACGCTCTAATTTACTTAGTTTTTTTTCTACATATTCCCCTAATGCTGGAGTTACTTCAATATTTTCACCACGAATGTTGAATTTCATAGATGAATTCCTCCTTTCAAGCCTATGTACTATAATTTCGACATTGGCTTAAAAACTCCTTCTAACTTTTTTAAAAAAATTAGTGGAATTGCGATTTTTTTATCGTTTTTTGTTGAAATGAAAAGATGCATCGTTTCTATCTTTATTTTATCCTATTAACATCGTGAATAACGAATATAACTGTGGACAATTGGTTACAGAAAAGAAACAACTTTTCGACAACTTTTCCGCAACAAAAAAGCCCTTGGTACGAGCAAGAGCTTTCACCATCTATATAATGCTGCTAAAAATACAGCTCTATCTTTTCCAAAAACTTAATTTTTACAGTTTCACAACATTAGCCGCTTGTGGTCCACGTGCTCCATCAACAATATCAAACTCCACTTGTTGACCTTCTTCTAACGACTTATACCCCTCTTGTTGAATAGCAGAAAAATGAACAAACACATCATCACCATCTTCACGCTCAATAAACCCAAATCCCTTTTCTGCATTGAACCACTTTACTCGTCCTTGCATGTTCATTCCATTCCCTTCACTCTTAAAATCAGGGCATCCGCCCCATATTTTGACTATAACGAATGACAAGACTGTAAGTCAAAGAAGAGCTGTCGTCTTTTTATTATTCCTTTCGACATTCACATATTAACCTCTACAAAGCGTCAAACAAGAAACTTCCCTCGCTCCTCGATCATACAAAAGGCTTCCAATTTGCCTAACAGTAATTCCTGTCGTATACACATCATCCACGATTAAAACATGTTGTTCATGAAACATCTCTTCTCCCTGAAAATAAAAAGGATTACCCCCCGATATCCTTTCTTTACGTTTCTTCTTACTTTGTTTTTCTGTTTCTATTCTTCTTAATGATGTACAAAACATTTTGATAGGCAAACAAGAAGCTAGTAACTCCGCTTGATTAAAACCACGCTCGTATTCCCGCTCTTCACTAAGAGGGACCGGAATGGCAACTGAAACATTCGCAAAATATTTTTGAAAAAGACTTCGAAAAGGCTGATGAAAAATATGCACTAATTCAGCATCTCCTCGAAATTTAAACTGTGCTAATATTTCTTTCATCCCTTCATCATACACATACAACGAACGATTTATGAGCGGCGGAAACCTCTGCTCGTTCGTCCACCTTATGCAGTCCATGCAAATATCCCCGTTTTTATATTCAGCTGGTACAAGTTCTAACGGTCGGCCACACTCCTTGCAAATATCACCTATAATATAGGAAAGTTTTTGTTCACATCTATCACATATATACTTTTTATGAAGCTTAACAAAAAAAGTGTACCAACTAATCGCATATGAAATATACTCATCACAAAGTAGACAATGCATCAATCTATCAATCCTTGTTCTTTAGCATTCTTATTCATACTTTGAATATGTTTTTTCGCACGCACCATCGCCTCTGTCTTTCCATAATGAAAATAGATGACATCTCCATGCGGTTCATCAGAGCTTCTGCCAGCACGCCCTGCAATTTGAACGAGAGCACTTTCTGAAAATATTTCTTCCTCAGCTCCTAAAACTGCCACTTGTAAATTTTTCACAGTTACTCCTCGTTCCAAAATTGTCGTTGTAACTAATAAAGGGATTTCTCCCTTTCTGAAAGCTGCTACCTTCTCTTTTCTCGCCGGATCTTCTGCATGCACACCGTCAATTTGATTGTTTAATGATTTTAATAACTGACTAATTTCTTCTACATATCGCACATGAGGAACAAATAGAAAAATGGGGTATCGTTTAGATAAGTACATCTTTAACCATTGTAATAAAGCACGAGGAATTTTTTTACGCATAAGACCCTTTTTCCAATTTCCGCACCACCGAAATATCGGGACTGGCAATGGATGACGATGATAACGTCCTGAAATAATAACCCCTTTTTGCTTACCATTCCGCAATTTACGCTTCCACTTTTCATCTGGAGTTGCAGTTAAATAAATACGTGCTGCCTCCTCTTTCATCGCTTCGTGTACTGCATAATGCAACATCTTATCTGCATGATACGGAAAAGCATCTATCTCATCTACAATCATGACATGGAACGCCCTATAATAACGTAACAATTGATGTGTAGTTGCAACGATTAACGCCGCATCTTTTTCTCGATCTAAACTCCCTCCGTATAAAGCAGCTACATTTATATTTGGAAACACTTCTTGTAACCTTGGTGCTAATTCAAGTACAACGTCCGTTCTCGGCGTTGCAATACAAACTCTCTCTCCCTTTTGTAGTGCTTCTGCAATTCCGCGAAACAACATTTCTGTTTTTCCAGCCCCGCACACCGCCCAAATAAAAAATGATTCTTTCTGCTTAACAGCGTCAACGACACTTTGCGCAGCTAACTCCTGACCAGCAGACAAAACACCTTCCCACTGTAACGGATTCAAATAATTTTCTCCGCTTATTTCAGCAATCCCGCGAACAAGTACAGCACATTCACTTACCCTGCCCATCGTTATGCACTTCCGGCAATACGTACATACTTTATTGCACCTTTTACATAGAAATGATGCAAATAGTCGCTGTTCTATATTTCCGCAGCGTTGGCACATATATTTTGAAGATTTCTTAATTACCCCTTGTACACAAACGACGTCTCGATTCTTTTTCAAATGCTCCAATTTATCCTGCAAATCTGAAGAAAGTTCTTCTAACAATAACTGTCTACCAGCTAACATCATCAATAACCACCTCCAGCACTACTATAAAGCCTTCTCTTTATCTCGTAAAAACTCAAAAAAGCCGATAACCTACTTATAAAATAGTAAGCTATCGACTTTATACACGTTTTTTATTCAATTATAAATCCTAGAATCTACCGTATCCTAAGAAATGTTTTTGGTTGTACGAACTGTTAATATCACCGTACGCAATCCCTTTATCACTCGCATGAATCATTTGTCCATTCCCAACATAAATACCGATGTGAGACGGACCATTTTTATAAGTGTTTTGGAAGAACACTAAATCTCCAGGCTGTGGGCTACTTACTTTAGAAACTGAATTCCAATATCCATTAACATCTTGACGTCCTACACCAAAGATGTAAGAAATGAATCCACTACAGTCAAAACCACCGTTTGATGGAGATGCACTTGCCCAAACATAAGGCATACCTAAATATTGTTGTGCTTTACCAATTACGCCACCCGCATTTGGAGCTGGTGCTGGTGCTGGTGCTGGCTTTTCTTTTTTAGGTGCTTCTTTTTTAGGCTCTTCTTTTTTAGGCTCTTCTTTTTTAGCTTGTCCAGCATTGTTTGCTGGTGCAGCTTGCTGTGCAGGTGCTTGCGCTGGTGAAGCTTGTTGTGCTGGCGCAGCTTGTTGAGCTTGTGCTTCTTTAGCAGCTTGTTCTGCTTGTTTTTGAGCAGCAGCTTCTTGTGCTGCTTTTGCTTGCGCTTCTTCTTCAGCAATACGTTGTAATTGTAGCGCTTGTTTCTCAAGATCTTTCAATTGACCTTCCGTACTTGTCATTGAAGTTACAACTGTATCCATTTTACCGCTTAAATCATTTACTGCTGTTGCTTTTTTCTCTTTTTCAACGGCAAGTTCTTTCTTAGCAGTTTCAATTTGAGCTTGTGCTTCTTTTAATTCTTTTTGTTTTTCTTTTACTGTCTCAACATCTTTTTTCACGTTCGTTTGATCTTCTTGTTGAGTTTTCATGATATCTTCGTCAGACTCAAGAATTTTAGACACAGAATTTAAACGATCAACTAAATCAGCAATGTTTTTAGAGTTTACAAGAACTTCTGTTACAACGTTCGTGTTCGGTTGTTCTTGTAGTGCAACTAAACGTTTTCTTAATAACTCTTCACGTTTTGCAATCTTTGTTTGTAGTTCTGCAATATCTTTATTTTTATTTTCGATTAATTGCTCAGTATCAGAAACTTTTTTTGTTGTTTCATCAAGTTTTGAAGCGTTCTCTTGAACAGACTTATCCAAACCTTGGATTGTTTTGTTTAAGTCATTCATTTGTTTTTGTAATTCATCACGTTCTTGTTGTTGTTTATGTAAAGTATCATTTTGTGTGTTAATTTGTGATTTCACGTCAGAAATTTTATCTTCTGCAAATACATTTGGTGTTAGCCCTGAAAACATTAACCCTGCAACTAGTGCGCAAGATGCCATTTTTAGCTTTTTCATTTTATTTTTTACACCGCTTTCTTTTTTCATTTTCCGTATATAACCTATTAAAATTTATACCATAATTCGGGAGTTTTTTTGCTAATGTTACGGTTTTGTAAAATAAATGTAACATTACATTTATCTCTATAGCAAAGTATATCTAAATTTGTATATATATATGTAGAATTTCAAGAGCCTTATGCCGTTTTTTATAGAATTGAAAAAAACGTAAGGGAATCCCTTACGTTTTGAAAATACTCCAATATGAATGAGATAGAAACGTTACTTCATCCATTTCTCAGCCCAATTTTGGACCTCATCCATAACACTTTCCAACGCTTTCCCTTTATCAGTTAAACCGTACTCGATTCTAACTGGTACTTCTGGGTAAACATTACGAACTACAATACCTTCACCTTCTAATTCCTTTAAACGTTCTGACAACATACGATCGCTCATATTCGGTATAATATCTGCGATTTCTCTGAAACGTTTCGGCTCTTCAAGCAAAGATTTAATAATTAAGCCAGTCCATTTCTTACTAAGCATTGTAAAAGCTGACTCAAACTTTGGACATAAACAAGAATTATGCTCCATATGTTTCACCTCTCTTCTATTATAAGATAGTTTCTTGTAAAAAGTAAGTAATAAAACTTTCCTCATTATTTAATTTTACGTACATTTTACCATTTCCAAATATTAACTTGTCAAATCCACGTAAAATATCCGTAAAAAAACCCTCTTCAAGTAAGAGAGCTTTTATATCCTTATCACTTCGTATACCAGCCTAAACCAAGCGCACCTTCACCTAAATGCGTCCCAATTACAGCTCCGAAATAACTCGTACGAATTGTAACATGAGGGTATATCTCTTCTAATTCTTGTTTCCATTCATTAGCTTCCTCTTCACGATTCGCATGAATAATAACAGCTTCCATAGGCACACCTTTATTTGCCTGCTCATCAAAAATTTCAACGATACGCTTTAACGCTTTTTTACGCGTACGAATTTTTTCGAATGGAATAATTACCTTATCTCTAAAGTATAATACTGGTTTTACTTGCAACAAACTACCGATGAAAGCTTGCGCGCTATTTAATCTTCCACCACGTTGTAAATGATGTAAATCATCCACTACAAAATAAGCATCCATCGTTTGCTTCATTTCATCAAAGCGAGCGATAATCTCTTCTGGGGCTTTCCCTTCACTTACTAATTTCGCCCCTTCACGCACGTAAAATCCTTGTACTTCACAACTAATTTCAGAGTCGTACGTATATACATCAATACCATCTACCATCTGTCCAGCTGTCGTTGCTGTTTGGTATGTACCACTAATTCCACTGGAAAGGTGAATGCTAATAACTGCATCATATTCTTTAGATAACTCTTCATATAGCTCTAAAAACTTTCCAATTGCTGGTTGCGAAGTTTTCGGAAGATCTTCTTGTTCACGTACTTTTACATAAAAATCATTTGCTGAAACTTCAGCCTCTTCTTGATAAGATTCCGTTCCAAACACAACGTTTAATGGAATCATATATATATTGAGTTCATCACGAATATGCTTCGGTATATATGCTGTACTATCGGTAACAATAGCTGTTTTCATTTTCGTACCTGCCTTATAAAAAATTTTTATCCCCTAATTTTACACGAAAACTAGAAAAGGTGCATCCATACATAAAAATGCCGGTTAGAAACTACAATCACCCGCTCGACAAATTACAACAAAAAGATAAAATACTCACCAAAAATTTCAACATATTTGTAAAAAATGTTTGAATATAAAAACGCTCGCTTTTAAAATGTAAAGTACTAGTTATTTTGAAAGATAGGGGCGTATATCATTGTTATTACAATATTTAACAATCAAAGGCTACGGTGAGCACGAAATCGTCATTCAAAAATCAAGATTCATTTGCTATGTGAGTCGCGCCACAACGGAAGAGGAAGCTCAAGCATTCATACAAAAAATAAAAAAACAGCATTGGAATGCAACACATAATTGTTCCGCATATTTAATCGGCGAACAAGATCAAATTCAAAAAGCGAACGATGACGGTGAACCGAGCGGCACAGCTGGTGTACCTATGTTAGAGGTATTAAAAAAACGAGGTCTAAAAGATACTGTTGTCGTCGTTACGCGCTATTTTGGCGGCATTAAACTTGGTGCTGGCGGATTAATTCGCGCATATGGAAAATGTACAAGTGAAGGTCTTAACCACGTAGGCGTTGTTGAACGAAAACTAATGCGCGTTATGCAAACAGAAATTGATTACACTTTGCTTGGCAAAGCTGAAAATGAATTACGCAATTCAGAATATGCCATTAAAGATATACATTATCTAGAAATTGTCACATTTGACACGTATGTAGAAGAGGATAAAAAACAATCATTCACAGATTGGATGATTGAATTAACAAACGGGAAGTGTACAATTAAAGAAGGAGATATGTTGTACTTAGAACAAGACTTTATCTAAGAATAGCTAACTTATCGCCTTTAAAGATTAATGTAGTGAATTAATTCCCTACAAATGAATAAGGAGATTATATATGGAAGAACGTTATTATCATCTCCAAAATAGCAGAATAAAAAAGAAACGTAGAAGAAAGCTTTTCTTCTTTCTTATTTTCGCATTTTTATTTGGTAGCGTAGGACTTTATGTGTTAAATTCCTACACTTCTCTCATGGGGATGTACAGTGGATTTAACCGTGAAAAATCTAAATTACGAACAGAAGATGTGGAAATCACAAAAAAACCTTTCACAATACTAATTATGGGTATTGAAGATTACGCAACAGATGGTCAAAACGGTCGAACAGATTCACTTATGTTCGCAACAGTTAATCCAAACTCAAAAAAGATTTCACTTATGAGTATCCCGCGCGATTCTCGTGTTAAGATTGTTGGCAAAAATAAAGAAGACAAAATTAACGCTGCTCATGCTTACGGTGGAGAAAAGATGACAATTGACACTGTCGAAGGGTTTTTAAAAGTTCCTGTTGATCATTATATTAAAATTGATTTCCAAGGCTTTAAAGGTATCGTTGATGCTGTTGGAGGTATTACAGTTGATGTTCCTTTTGATTTCGAGGAGCGCTCCGATATAGATTATTACAAATTAATTCCATTTAAAAAAGGTAAACAAGACTTAAATGGCGAAGAAGCACTCGCTTACGTCCGCATGCGAAAGCAAGATCCTAACGGTGACTATGGCCGAGCAGCGAGACAAAGGCAAGTACTGGCGGCTGTTGCCCAAAAGCTAAATTCTGCTTCAACCGTATTTAAAATTAAAGATTTAACTGCGGTCGTTGGGAAATATATAAAAACTGATATTCCTATTTCAGACGGACTTGCTCTTTACAATAAAATCTCTGGATTCGATCCTTCTACAATACAAACGTTAAAACTTGAAGGAGAAGATAAAAAGATGGGTGGTATTTATTATTTTCTTCCAGACCCAATCAGTTTAGAGACAACTCGTAACGAGATATTAAAAGAAATAGGGGAAAAAGAACAAGCCCCAACAGAAACTACAAAAAATGAGAATACAACTACAAATTCTGATTCTAACTCCAGCGCAAAGCCAAAGAAGGAAACGAGCGAGAACAAAACACCACCACCTCCTCCCCCTTCTACAAATGCTCATGCAGAATGGATTATGAGGAATCAGCAATAAAAAAGAGCCAAATCGCATCACATACGATTTGGCTCTTTTTATTTCCCGCAATTGTTGTGGGCCAATAATAAACGGAAGATGCAAACCCCATTTATTAAAGTTTCACTCTACTTGTTGAAGTGTTGTAAAATCGCTTCTACAATACGCTCTGATGCACGACCATCGCCGTAAGGGTTAGATGCTTTCGTCATCTTATCATGAGCTTCCTTATCAGATAACAACTCATCAGCAAGACCAAAGATTGTCTCTTCATCTGTTCCTGCTAATTTCAGCGTACCTGCTTCGATACCTTCTGGGCGTTCCGTCGTGTCACGAAGGACAAGAACTGGTACACCTAGTGATGGTGCTTCCTCTTGTACACCACCAGAATCAGTTAACATTAAGTATGAACGAGCTGCAACGTTATGGAAATCGATTACATCTAGCGGCTCAATTAAATGAATGCGGCTATGCTCACCTAAAATATCATTCGCTATTTCACGAACAACAGGATTCATATGAACAGGGTATACAACTTGTACATCTTCGTGTTTATCAACAAGACGCTTAATTGCACGGAACATATTGCGCATTGGTTCTCCTAAATTTTCACGACGGTGTGCTGTCATAAGTACAAGACGATCATTTCCAAGTTTCTCTAACACCGAATGGCTATAAGTTTCTTTTACAGTTGTCTTCAGTGCATCGATCGCTGTATTTCCTGTTACGAAAATACGTGACTCATCTTTATTTTCTTTTTGTAAGTTCGTTGCTGATTTTGTTGTAGGTGAGAAATGAAGATCCGCCATTACACCTGTTAGTTGGCGATTCATCTCTTCTGGATATGGAGAATACTTATCCCATGTACGAAGTCCTGCTTCAACATGTCCTACTGGAATTTGATTATAAAAAGCAGCTAAGCTTGCAATAAATGTCGTCGTTGTATCACCATGCACAAGTACGATATCAGGCTTCGCTTCTTTCATTACTTTATCTAAGCCTTCTAAACCACGTGTTGTAATATCAATTAACGTTTGACGATCTTTCATGATATTCAAATCGAAATCTGGCGTAATTCCAAAGATATTTAATACTTGATCTAACATTTGACGGTGTTGTGCTGTTACAGTCACAATTGATTCAATCTTTTCTGGGTGCTTTTGCAACTCTAATACAAGAGGTGCCATTTTAATTGCTTCTGGTCGTGTCCCGAAAATTGTCATTACTTTTAAACGTTCAGTCATTTCATTGCCTCTTTTCTTTCACTAGTTAAAACTTCTATTATCGCATATAAAAATATGCATGTGAAAATACACTTTTTAACGTGCCTGAGAAACATTACTATTACAGACGCCTTTTCGCCCAACTGAGTAATAATCTAATCCATGCTTCCCGGCATCCTCATTAGTATAACAATTTCTCCCATCAAATAGAATAGGTTCCCTCATAAGCTGTGCATACTTTTCTAGCGGATAATTTCGAATTGATTCCCATTCTGTTACGATAAAAACTGCATGCGCCTCTCTAATCGATTCATCTATACACTCAGCGTATCGTATCGTATTTCCAAATAAACTTCTTACATTTTGAATAGCTTGCGGGTCATATAAAACCACGTCCGCACCTACATTAATTAATTCTTCTATTATAATAAGAGATGGCGCTTCCCTAATATCGTCAGTATTCGGTTTGAATGCTGCACCAAGAACCGCAATTTGCTTGTTCTTCATATCAATAATTTTCTTCGCTTTTTCAACTAACAACAACTGTTGTTTATTATTCACTTCAATGACTGCTTTCAACAAGCGAAAATCATGAGAAACATTCCCTGCAATTTGCACAAGCGCTTTCGTATCTTTTGGAAAACAAGATCCTCCATATCCGATGCCTGCGTTTAAAAAAGATGCACCAATTCTCTTATCCATCCCCATCCCTGTAGCTACATCTACTATATCTGCACCCACTTGCTCACATATATTAGAAATTTCATTAATAAAACTAATCTTCGTAGCTAAAAAAGCATTAGATGCATATTTAATCATCTCAGCACTTCGAATATCTGTAATATACGCTTCTAAGCTTAATTTGCTGTACAAATTCTCTACTTTCCTTGCCGCTTCTTCACTACATGATCCAATTACGATACGATCACCATGAAAAAAATCATAAATACCAGAACCTTCCCTTAAAAATTCTGGATTCGATACAATATATAATTCATGTCTACCTTGTAGTTTCTCCTCAATCCATTTTCTCATTACATCATTTGTCCCTACAGGAACCGTACTTTTCGTAACAACAATAATATCGTTATTCACATATGTTCCAATATCATCACAAGCACTACGAATATACGTTAAATCTGCTGTTCCATCTAATGAAGATGGCGTTCCAACTGCAATGAATATAAACTCTACATCATTAAATGCCGTTGATTTACTTGCTGTAAAAGTTAAATGATTATTTTCGTATGCCTCATTTATTAATTCATTTAATCCACATTCATAAATAGGTAACTCGCCTTGTTTAATCCGTTCAATTTTCCCACTATTTATATCAAAACATGTGACTGAATGTCCTAATCTCGCCAATCCTACTCCCGTAATCAACCCAACATATCCGGTACCTATTATCGTAATTTTCATTTTCCTTTCGCACGGGAATATAGATAATAAAATATACGAATACACAGAATTCCCCCTGTGCTTCCCCCTCTCACACTAAGAATGAGAAAACTCTTTCACTTCTTTATTATATGAATTGTTTTTTTATTATTTTTTAAGATTTTGTAAAGTTAAATGATGCAATATATACAAAATGTAAATTCCCATATTTTAACACGAAACTTACTCATTTTACGTGCAACACTTATAATACTGAAACAAAAGTCATCGCTATATGAGAGGGAGGTACAATGTCATATTACAAGCCACAAGATGAGATCAACCTTCTCAAAGGACACAACATTCCATATCCAATTGTCATATATTCTATTCGCTCCCTTTACAGCCAAAAGAAAAAAAGATTGAATTCTAATCTTTTTGTGATACCATATGTTATGAGCCTGTAAATAAACATCATAATTTTCAGATAAATACGATTGAAAAAATTACGTTAAACTATAAAGGGTGGGGTATTAATGGACTCACAAGTGATTTATGCCATTTTGGCATCTTTCATCACTGTACTCGTCGTTACTCCTTTAGTTATTAAATTAGCTTTTAAAATAGGAGCAACAGACAAGCCAAATGCGCGTAAAGTACACCAAAAAATTATGCCTCGTCTTGGCGGGTTAGCAATTTTCATCGGTGTAGCCGTAGGATTTGTTGTCGGTGGATTGTACGAACAAAGAATGTTATCGATAACTTTAGGTGCTATCATCATTGTTATCATCGGGATTTTAGATGATATGTACGAACTATCTGCGAAGGTAAAATTCGGTGGACAACTATTAGTTGCCATCATGATTGTAAAAAGTGGATTACTAGTGCAAGTATTATATATTCCAATCCTTGGAGATACTGAACTCGGATGGCTTGCTTATCCAATTACTGTATTTTGGATTGTAGGTATTACAAATGCCATCAACTTAATTGATGGATTAGATGGATTATCCGCAGGGATTTCATCTATCGTACTTGCAACGCTAGCATATATGGCCTTCACTAGCCCATGGGGTACTGGAGCAGCTATTATATTACCTCTAGCACTGATTACATTAGCAAGTACAATTGGATTTTTATTCTACAACTTCCATCCAGCAAAAATTTTCATGGGAGATACAGGCGCACTATTTTTAGGATACTGTATTTCTGTTATATCGTTACTTGGATTATACAAAAGCGTAACGTTATTCAGTTTTATCGTTCCAATCATTATTTTAGGTGTACCTATATTTGATACGACATTTGCAATTATCCGCCGTATCGTAAATAAAAAACCTATTTCAGCACCTGATAAATCGCATTTACATCACCGTTTGCTTGCAATGGGATTCTCTCATCGTAAAACGGTACTAATTATTTACGCATTGGGTATTTTCTTTAGTGTAAATGCAATCATTTTCAGTAGTGCAACATTATGGTTATCCATTATTCTTCTTTTCATTTTAATCTTCTTTACAGAAATCATTGCTGAAGTAATCGGTCTTGTACACGAACGTTACAAACCAATTATTTCCTTCTATAAAAAAGTGAAAAAAAGCGAAGACTAATTGTAGTATAACCTTTACTATTATGAAATATTCAAATAGCATCCTCTTCCAAGGAAGAGGATGCTATTTTTTTGTTTTTTATTCCTTATTTCCTATTTCCAAAATATAGATTGTTTGAGAGTGCCTCTATTGGAGAAAGATATACGTATATCGAAGGTAACGAAAAAAGCATCAAATTTTTATTTTTACATCTTGATTGTCAAACTGAGGGTGAATGTTATGATCAAGCGATTACTTCAATGTATAATTTTATTTTTAACTATTACTATGTACGCATCATCTAATATAAAAGCAACTACAGACATTCAAGCAGAAGATCACCAAAGCACTCAAACTACCTCTTCTACAACAAAAATTGCGTACTTAACATTTGATGACGGACCAAATAAATACACACCAAAAATTTTAAATATTTTAAAAGAGAAGAACGGAAAAGCAACTTTCTTCGTTATTGGTGGAAAAGTGCCACATTATAAAAAAACGATGGAGCGATTGATTAAAGATGGACATTATATCGGTCTCCATAGTATGTCACATGATGTGAAACGTCTTTATACTGGCGATCCATCTGTTTTAATCGCAGAAATGGAGCAAACCCAAAACATCGTCCAGCAAGTTACACATTTAAATACACATCTCGTTCGTGTCCCATACGGTAGCATGCCTTACTTAAAAAAGAATTACCGCGACGCACTCGTATCCGCCCAGTATAAAATGTGGGATTGGACAATTGATACATATGACTGGAAAAGCTATGATAATCCTTCCGCAATACTAGAAAGAGTACGAAATCAAAGCGATGAACAAGTAGAGGTTATTTTAATGCATGATTCTAGTGTCACAGTGCAAATACTCCCAAAAGTAATTGATTATTTGCACTCACAAGGATATAAACTACTTCCCTACAATCCATCTTCCCATCTCGAAGTGAATTTTTGGAAAGACACAAGATTGTAACAGCTTTAGTGCCTATGTACTAAAGCTGTTTTATTTTTCTCTTCCCACACTTCCCATTTTTGTGTAAAATTTTAAATAGTGATGAAGTTTCGAGGTGAATAGAAATGAAACGAATAGATCTCATTTTTAACGCAATACAAAAAGGGAATTATACAGAAGGTGTAACAGCATCAGAACTCGCTACACTTCTACAGTTAGACCGTGCAAATGTTAGTAGCGATTTAAACAAGCTTGTGAAAGATAATCGTTTATTAAAAACGAGTACACGCCCTGTCCGTTTTTATATAGAAACGAACACTTCATTGGAAACGCATTCAAAAAAGGGCACTTCATTAGATACATTTGCTATTGAAAATACAAGCCTAAAAATTGCAATTGAAAAAGCAAAAGCTTCTATTCTCTATCCTCCAAACGGTATGCATACTTTACTACTTGGAGAAACAGGTGTCGGAAAATCGATGTTCGCTTCTTTAATGCACGAATACGCAATTGAAGTGGAACAACTTCCAAAAGATGCACCTTTTATCGTCTTTAACTGTGCTGATTATGCAAACAATCCACAACTACTACTTGGACAGTTATTTGGGATAAAAAAAGGAGCTTACACAGGTGCCAGTGATCAAAAAGGATTAATTGAAAAAGCACATGAAGGAATCCTGTTCTTAGATGAAGTACATCGCCTTCCTCCAGAGGGACAAGAAATGCTTTTCACCTTTATTGACCGCGGGGTATACCGTCGCCTTGGAGAAACAGAAAATGAACGTAAGGCACGAGTGTTGATTATTACTGCAACAACCGAAGAACCAAATTCATTTTTACTAAAAACATTTACAAGACGTATTCCGATGACCGTTACGCTTCCACCACTTCGTGAGCGAACACATAAAGAACGGTTTGCCTTACTACAGCTATTTTTCACAAATGAAGTAATTCGTCTAAGGAAAGAGATTCATGTTAGTCCAAATACAATGCGCGCTTTCGTCTTTTACAATTGTCCAAATAACATCGGCCAATTGAAAACTGACGTACAAATTGCCTGTGCGAAAGCTTATTCTGATTTCGTAACAAAAAAACGTGATTCTGTCTGTGTTTCAAGTACAGATTTACCTTGGTATATGAAAGAAGGATTATTTATTGAAAGAAAGAGCCGTCATCTATATCAAATACCAAATGAAACATTTGTATTTACAGGTGATGAAGGTTGGAGTAAACATACAATAAAACCCGAAGGAAGTCGCTCTTCTATTTACGATTATATTGATTATAAATATGAAGAACTTCAAGCACGCGGCATTGAAGAGGAAGAATTAGAATTATTAATAGAAAATGATATTCAAAGCTTTTTCGTCCAATACTTTAACCAAATATCTAAAAAAACAAGTCATGAAAATGTTTTTAAAATTGTGGATCGTAATATCGTTTCCGTATGTGAAAAAATTGCGGAACTAGCTGAAAAATATTTATCTAAAACTTTCGATGAAAAAGTGTTTCTCGCTTTAAGTTTACATGTACAGACAACTCTACAACGTTTGCACGGCGGGAAGCAAATTCACCACCCACAATTAAATCAAATTCGTACGAAATATAAAGAAGCTTTTTCCGTAGCTATGCAATGTATTCAGCTATTAGAAGAAGAATTACAAATAACAATGCCTATTGATGAAGCTGGCTTTTTAACAATGTTCTTCGTTGTTGATCCAATTCCTGCCTCACAAACAGAAGTAAAAGTATTAATATTAGCACACGGTAATGGCATCGCAACAGAAATGGCAAACGTTGCAAACGAACTTCTCGGTATCGATGAAGTAACTGGTATCGATATGCCCTTGCATGAATCACCGAAAGACTTCTTAGAGCGTGTTAAAGTGTATATGAAAACACTTCAAAATGTAAACGGGCTTCTCTTACTTGTTGATATGGGATCTCTCGCTTATATTGGTGATATATTAGAAACTGAATTCAAAATCCCTGTCCGTGTTCTTTCAATGACGAGTACACCACACGCACTAGAAGCAGCTCGAAAAGCTCAGCTTGGCTATTCACTAGATGCACTATACGAAACAGTGAAGAACTTAACGCCGTTCTATTTAAACGTACAGGAAGAAAAGAAAAAGCCACTATCACCAATGAAATCCGTGATTTTAACAGCTTGTTTAACTGGCGAAGGAAGTGCTTTAGCAATTCAAAAAATGTTAGAGAACTATTTACGCTTTGATAAAGACTTAATTGAAATTATTCCGATTAGCATCGTTCATGAAAAAGATTTAACGAAAATGATCGAGAACATAAAAAAAGAGCGTAATATCATTTGTATCGTCACGAATTTCGATGTGCAAGTACCTTGCTTAACATATCATTTCCAAGACATTGTGAACTACACAGCTATTCAACCAATTCAAGAATTGATTACGTATGAAGAAACATATGCGAAAATGGCTGATATTCTTGAACAACAAATGCAGCGTAACGATGGGGCATTACTTATTAAAACAATTCGTTATGCATTAAATACAATTCAGGAATTGATTTCTTTACAGCTAACTCCCGACAGTTTAATGGGTGTGATTTTGCATATGAGCTGCATGGTTGACCGTCTTCAAAAAGGCGAAAGTCTCCTCCCTCATCCTGATAAAGAGAGACGAAGACAAGATGAGTACTGGATGTATATGAAAGTGAAAAAAGCACTGCAATCTATCGAAAATACATTTGAAATACAAATACCAGATGACGAAGTATTTTATGTAATGGACTTCTTCATCAAAAATCAACCTGTAAAGAATTAAACTAGGCGATATTTTCGAGTAGTACCCTAAGTACGTAATAAATGAAATTATATTAGCGATTTTTAAAATATATTGATTTACCGAAAATAATTAACAATAGTAGCACTCTATATAAATAGAAAAGGCTGTTCCAAAATGTTTTTTGGACAGCCTTTTCGCTTACTTCTTTACTTCCCTTATTCTCCCCCTTATTTCTCCCTTTTTATTAGATTTCGTATAAACATTTACATATACATTTGCTTGCATTATCTCTTGAAACAAGCTGTCAAATGCTCTCCCCTGTAAAGGCCCTTCAAAATCTTCCACTTTAGCTACACCAGTAACGACTCCTTCATTCACACTAATTCCTTGCTCTAACGGACCAAACAAACTTAAAACAACTGGACCAATTTGATTCGCTTTCCCTAAATGAATTTGGCATGACGTGATTTTTTTTATGTTTTTTAATATGACCCGATATTGCAACTTCTTTAAATCTTCACTAAAAATGAGCTCTGTTACACCGTAAGCTTCTGTATTTACAGGAGGTACTTCCCTCTTTCCTGTTAACCTAGCAAAGAAATGTGTTGTCATACGGGCATTCTCCTCATATAAATTTCCCAGCACTACTTCTACTACTTTATGGTTTAGACATAATCATTTATGACTTTTTCAAATTTTAATTACGAAGAAAAGATTCACACAATCTTTACATTAAAATCGTTTCTTTTGCTTTACTCCCTCTTGTATAATGCATTTAGAAAAACAGTCTAGGAGGAAATTTTGAAAAATAATAACTACCATTTCCAATCATTAATAGAGATTTTTCTCGTATCATTTAAATTAGGACTTACTTCATTTGGTGGTCCCGTCGCCCATCTTGGTTATTTCCACCACGAATACGTGCAAAAAAGAAAATGGATGGATGAACGAAGTTACGGAGACTTAGTAGCGCTATGTCAATTCCTTCCTGGCCCTGCTAGCAGCCAAGTCGGGATGGGAGTTGGATTATTACGAGGTGGACTATTAGGAGCCATTATTTCATGGATTGGATTCACTCTACCGTCTGTGCTTGTTTTGGTTTTCTTCGCCTCATTCCTTAATCAGTTCGATCTTGCAAGTACTGGCTGGATTCATGGACTAAAACTTGTAGCAGTCGCCATTGTCGCTCATGCAATATGGGGAATGGCTCAAAAGTTAACACCGGACCGAAATCGTGCGACGATTGCTATTGCAACTGCCGCAATCGCCCTATTATGGCCAAGTAGCTGGACACAAGTCATTCTCATTATAGTATCTGGCTTTATCGGCTGGTTTTTATATCGCGACCAACCCGTTAGCCAAGCAAATAAAATAAACGTACCTATTTCAAAAATGTTAGCCATGTCTTTTCTCATCTTATTCTTCGGACTATTAATACTGCTACCAATGTTACGACCGTACTCTTATTTCATCTCTTTATTTGACAGCTTCTATCGCTCTGGTGCACTTGTATTCGGAGGAGGGCACGTCGTACTTCCTCTTCTTGAAAGTGAGTTTGTACAAAACGGGATGATGACAAAAGAACAATTTCTAGCTGGATACGGATTAACACAAGCAGTGCCAGGGCCACTATTTACATTCGCTTCTTATATAGGAGCAGTGCTAAATGGAACCGCCGGAGCAGTTATTGCAACGATCGCTATCTTTCTTCCTGCCTTCCTGCTCGTTGTTGGCGTTTTACCGTTTTGGGACAGTGTAAGGAGAGTATCTTACATACAAGGTGCACTACTTGGAGTAAACGCAGCCGTTGTCGGCATTTTACTTGCAGCTTTTTATGATCCAATTTGGACGAGTACAATTATGAATTCTGTAGATTTCGTTTTTGCTTCTCTTCTATTTTGCTTACTCGCTTTTTGGAAAATACCACCTTGGGTTATCGTTATACTCGGAGCCTTCAGTGGATATGTTCTATCCATTTTGTAAGCACAAAAAACGACGGCCCTATTCAGCCGTCGTTTTCCTATTAAAACTTCACAAGCTCCATTCCCTCTGGCAACTTGCTCTCCGTTAAAATACGCAACTCTTTCACGCGATCCATTACGTAAGAAGAACGCTTCACAAGCTCTGGGTCAATATAAGCTGGATGAACCATAATTTCTACCGTTTGCTCGTCCTGCACTCTTTCCTTTAACTTCACAAAATAATCTTCCGTTACACCGTCAGCGTAAAAATCACTGTAAAACACATCTGAAAATGGGCGCACCGCTCGCTCTTCCTCACAACGACGAATTGGAACATTGTATTTACTTGCTAATCTCTCAAGAACGTCGTGTAAAAGTGGTAATCCATGCACGTGATGATGACTATCTAAATGAGTTGGTATTAAACCGTAAGACAAAAACTTCTCAATTTGAGCAGTCCATTCTTTTTCTACCTCTTCTGGATTTATATTTCCTTCCCATACAACACTTTGTTTATGAAACAATCCATCGCTACTCACAAGTGATGGTACATCCTTTAAAAGTGGTTCTCCTGCCGTTAATACGAGATGCACTCCTACTCCTAACGTTTTATACTCTTTCACCAAACGTACGGCATGCTCTGTCCCTGGCATATTCATCATCATCGTCGTTGAATTTACAAGCCCGTTTTTATGTCCATCAATAATTCCGTAATTTGTACCTTCTGTAAGACCGAAATCATCTGCATTTACAATTAGCTTAATCATCGCAATACCTCCTACTAGAATTAAAAAAAGCGGGCTAAATAGCGCCGCTTTATTTCTCTATCTTCTTAAAGAATTGTGGAAGATGTTCTTTATGAGCTTCTAACATTTCATCTAAAATTTGTTTTGCAACTTTATCTGATGGTACAAGTGGATTAATTGTCATAGCAAGCAGCGCCTTATGATAATCCCCTGTAATAGCAGCTTCAATTGTTGTGCGCTCAAATGATTTAATTTGCTGTACTAAACCGCGAACTGGTACCGGTAAGTCTCCTACCGCAATTGGTTTTGGACCTTCTTTCGTAATAATACAGTTCACTTCAACAGCCGAATCATGTGGCAAGCTTGCAATTGTTCCGTTGTTTCGTGTATTAACAGGCTGGATATCACCTTTATTATTATAAATAGACGTAATTAAGCTACATGCTGCGTCACTATAATAAGCTCCGCCACGTTTTTCTAATTGTGGTGGTTTAATATCTAAATTCGGGTCTTTATATAACTCGAATAAATCATTTTCTAATTGTTTTACTACTTCTGCACGTGTACCTTTTTCAATCGAAGCTTCTTTCTCTTCTTCTAACATTTCACGTGTTTTATAGTAGTAACGATGGTATGGACATGGAATAGCGCGAAGACCACGAATGAAATCTGGCTCCCAGTTAAGCGCAGCGATGTTTTCCATCGTAATTTGCTTTTCTGGATCTGTTACAAGTTCTAATACACGATCCATTACGCTTACGCCATCCAAGTATACATCTAATCCGTATACCATATGGTTTAAACCAGCGAAATCAACATGGACACGGCTTGCATCTACTTCAAGTAATCTCGCAAGACCCATACGAATTCCGATTGGAACGTTACACAGACCAACTACTCTTTGAATGTTTGTATAACGAAGGACAGCTTCTGTTACCATACCAGCCGGATTCGCAAAGTTAATTAACCATGCATTCGGACAAAGTTCCTCCATGTCCTTACAAATATCTAAAATAACAGGAATCGTTCTCAGCGCCTTAAATAAACCACCAGGACCATTCGTTTCCTGACCGATTACATCATATTTTAATGGAATTGCTTCATCTTTTGCACGAGCTTCTAACAAACCAACGCGCAGCTGTGTTGTTACGAAGTCAGCACCTTTTAATGCCTCACGGCGATCAAGTGTTAAATGAATATCAATTGGTAAACCTGATTTTTTCACCATACGTTTCGCTAAGTTACCAACGATTTCTAATTTTTCTTTTCCTGCCTCAATATCTACTAACCAAATTTCACGAACAGGAAGCTCATTATAACGTTTAATAAATCCTTCAATTAACTCTGGTGTATAACTAGAGCCACCGCCGATTGTAGCAATTTTAATTCCAGTCATGCTTTATTCCCCTTTCGCTTCTAGCTTTTTATAAAGGTCAATAAATTCTGCTGCTAATTCTTTTACTGTAATAGAATTCATTAAATGATCTTGTGCGTGAATTAAAAGAACACTAATCTCTGTTTTTTCTCCTCTTGCTTCTGATTGTATGAGCTCTGTTTGGAAATGATGCGCTTCATTAATCGCTTCTTTCGCCTTTACCATCGCTTCATCTGCTTCCGCCATTTTCCCCTGTTTGGCAAATTGAAGTGCCTCCATTGCAAAGCTTCGTGCATTACCACTATTTAAAATTAATTGGAATGGAATTTGTTCTGCTGTAGTCATCATAATTACCGCCCTCTCTATTATGGTTCAACCGATTTAAATACCCCTTCAGTTTGAACATGTCTATTAAATTATTATTTTATTAATGATTGTTTGGTGTTCTTGTAGATGGGTCTCATCTTTTTGAACATGATATAAAGGTAATTGTTCTCACAGATAATGTTATCTGTGAGAACAATCTCTATGTTACATAGGTACAGAGTTGTCATTTCCTTGCGCTGCTGCTTTTTCAGTACGAACAACTGAACGGTCAGATAACACAACGAATGGATAATAGATTACCATTGCAATTACAAAGTTGAATAACTGTAGAATCGCACCAGAAATATGTCCACCTGTTACAAGATAACCACTAATAATTGGTGGTGTTGCCCATGGAATCATCACAACCGTTTTTGGTACCCAACCAATAGATATAGCTGTATAAGAAGTAATTACTAATACAATTGGTGTTAGGATAAACGGTAAGAATAAAATTGGATTTAAAATAATTGGTGTACCAAAGATTACTGGTTCGTTAATATTGAATGCACCTGGTCCAATTGATAAGCGAGATACACCGCGTAATTGTGCACTTTTTGCTACAAGTAATACGACCACTAAGAACGCTAATGTCGCACCAGAACCACCAAGGTATACGAAAGTATCAAAGAATGGTTTTGTAATAATATTTGGAACATCAAATGCAGATGTACCACCTTTGAATAAATTCATATTTTTCTCTAATGCCGGTAAGTATAATGGCTCAATAATACCACCAACGATATTTGGCCCATGTAAACCGAAGAACCAAAGAAGATGAACAAGGATTACAATGATAATTGCACTTGGTAATGTCCCTGCTAAACTTTGCAGTGGTGATTGAATCGTATTAAAAATAAATTCATGAACACTTGTACCAGCTAATTTCACTGCTAATTGAATACCTGCAACTACTGTTAAGATAACAAATGCTGGAACTATAGCTGCGAAAGATCTTAAAACTGCTGGTGGTACTCCATCAGGCATTTTAAAAGTAATGTTTCTTTGTACAAAGAAACGGAATACCTCAGTAACAAGGAGTGCCACGATAATTGCTACGAATAACCCTTGTGCACCTGTCCAAGCTAAGTTCAATCCGCCTTCTTTCGGTGTTGTTGGCGTAAGAATAATTAACGCACCAAATGAAATAATACCTGCTGACAAACCATCAACGCCGTAAGATTTTGCTAAGTTATAACTTGTTGTAAATGCTATGATTAGTGCTAGAATTGCGAAAGAACCAGTCCACATTCCACCGCCAACTTGTTTCCACGTTTCACCAAACAAACCTTTCATGAAATCTTGGAACGTTTCAGATGGAAAACCATTAATTAGTGATGCCAGTGCACCAACTAAAATAAGTGGCATAACTGCAATAAATCCATCACGGATCGCAGCTAAGTGACGTTGCGATCCGATTTTACCAGCGACAGGAACAATATATTTCTCCATAAATGCAATAAACTTTTGCATTTCGCTTCCCCCCTAATTATTTTTTAAGTGTTAATGCGTGATCTAAAACTGCTTCTCCATTCATCATGCCGTAGTGCATTGGATTAATAACATCGACTCCAACGTTTTTCTCGTCGGCAAGCGTTTTCATTGTAGAAAGCATGTAACGAACTTGTGGTCCTAATAATAGTACATCTGCTTGATCGATATTGTTTTTTACTGCATCCCCAGATACAGCCCAAATCTTACCTTCTAGACCACGAGCTTTTGCAGCCGCTTCCATTTTTGTAACTAGTAAACTTGTAGACATCCCTGCTGAACAACATAATAAAATATTCATTTATAAATCCCCCTTGTGTGGTATAAAAAATTTATGTTTTTTATTTTTCTTTACGCTATTTATTAATGCAATTAGCGTGCCAACTTTTTAAAACGCCTAAAATCAGCGTTTTTTCGAGCAATTCATTTGTGTGTTACCGCTTTCAAACAGTGTGTCACCCAAAAAACACACAGTGTGTTATAAAACAACACGCTTTTAACACATAACTGTATGAAAATAGATTAGTGTTTAGTTGTCTAGTTGTATTTAAAACAAAAAAACACTAAATTTTTTTAAAGCGTGAAAATATAATAACGAAAAATATAATATTTCGACTCAAATCAAAAACAAATACCTATTCAAGACACTCGTCTAACTATTGTCCAGTCAAACTCTATTAAATTACATAGAATAGAATAAAATAAAGTATTTCGAAAGGGGATTCCAATGCCAAAGCATAGAAAAAAGAATAGAATGAAAATTTATAGAATACAGTTTCAAAATAAATGGTATAAACATGAGGAGGGTTCTGAACTAGATTCAAACACGTATAAACTAGACAAACAGGACACTGAAGATACGCAAGACAAACAAGATAAA